>JBATYU010000051.1:0-7608 GCA_049674245.1 Bradyrhizobium sp.
GAGCTGAGCCAGGCGCTGAGCCAGGCCGAGCTTCAACCCGGCGACATCGTGATCCGGGCCGGCACGCCGCCGCAAGTCACGCCGGCACGGGCCGGCCATTTCCTGGATCGCGCGACATGAGCGGGAAAATCAAAAGCCAGCTCGCGGTCGCGCTGCATTACGATCGCAAGGGTGCGCCACGGGTCATCGCCAAGGGCAAGGGGACGATCGGCCAAAAAATCATCGAGGTTGCCAAGGCCAATGACATCCCGATCGAGGAAAACGAGGTACTGGCCGGCGCGCTCTCCAATGTCGAAATCGGCGACGAGATTCCGACCGAGCTTTACAAGGCGGTCGCCGAAGTCCTGATCTTCGTGCTGCGGCTGTCGCGGCCGGCGCGCTAAAGCATGATCCGGAAAAAGCCTGCCCCGCACTTGGATAGCGGGGTGGATACCGGTTTTCCCTTAGCTAACAAACGCGGAACGCGTTTGCGCGGAGATCATGCTCAAACAAAGTCGCCGTGGCTCTATTGGCGCATCGGCGCAGCGGCGCCGAAGAATCCAACCATCTTGATCAATCTTCCGTCGGGGCCAATTTCGCCGACGTCGATCGATGTATCGCCAAAAGTCCCGTCAGCCCGCACCAGCCTCCAGAGGAAACGTAGGACACGGTGATGGACGTCGACGCCGCTCATGAATTCGAGCCGCGCGCCCGGGCGGCCGGCCTGCATCTTTGCAATATGCTGCGCCAATGCGTCTCGCCCGGCCAGCTCGACACCCGGATCGACATAAACCCCGCCATCGGCCCAGCATTGCTCGAGCAGAGCCTTGCGGCGCGCGCCATCGGCCTCGTTCCAGGCGGCCATATATTTCGTCAAGATTTCGACGGTCTTGCTGTGGTCCATGGATTCTCTACAAGCTGCCCCGGAGTGTCTCGTCCCTATACTGCGCAACCCTAGCAGGTCGCGTCAAGTATTTGCCACGATGCCGGTCTTGTTGGCGACGCCCTGCGAGTGCAGGGTCGTTTTAGCGTTCTTCATACAGGTGTCGTCGTGATCAATCGCCGCCATGCGCTCGGCCTCGTG
The DNA here is from genome assembly GCA_049674245.1 of Bradyrhizobium sp. GTDB lineage: Bacteria > Pseudomonadota > Alphaproteobacteria > Rhizobiales > Xanthobacteraceae > Bradyrhizobium. The sequence continues at coordinate 1,064 of JBATYU010000051.1, forward strand.
GCCGCCGCCAGCCTCTTGCCGTCGCGCAGTCTTGCCAATGTCGCCTACCAAAAAAGTGTCATCCGCGATGATCTCGTCAAGCATTTTACCGACGCCGGCACGGATGGCACCTTCGTCGGCTATCTGATCGACGATTACACGATCATCGCCAGTGACAAGGATCGCTCGGGCGAAGCGAAACTGCCAGCCTCGACCTTCAAGATTCCGAATTCGCTGATCGCGCTCGAGACCGGCGTGGTCGAGGATCCCGACAAGGACGTCTTCAAGTGGGACGGGGTCAAGCGCGCTTTCGAGGCCTGGAACAAGGATCACACCATGCGGACCGCGATCGCCGCGTCCGCGGTGCCGGTCTATCAGGAGATCGCGCGGCGCATCGGCGAGGCGCGGATGCAGAAATATGTCGATCTGTTCGAATACGGCAATCGCAATATCGGCGGCGGCATCGACCAGTTCTGGCTGACCGGAGACTTGCGCATCGATCCGGTGCAGCAGGTCGATTTCGTCGACCGGCTGCGCCGCGGCGCACTGCCGATCTCCAAGCGCAGCCAGGAGCTGGTGCGCGATATCCTCCCCGTGACCAAGGTCGGCGATAGCCTCATCCGCGCCAAATCCGGGCTGCTCGGCGCCGAGATCGGCAAACCCTCGCTCGGCTGGATGGTGGGCTGGGCCGAGAAGGGCAGCGCGCAGACCGTGTTTGCACTCAACCTCGATGTCCGCGAGCCGCGCCATATCGCCGACCGCATGAATTCGACGCAGGCCTGCCTGCGCGATATCGGCGCGATCTAAGGCTAATCTTACTGCGTCATAATCGGCTTATCCCCTCATCCTGAGGAGCTTGCGCTAGCAAGCGTCTCGAAGGACGAGGCCCGGAAATTGGCAGCGTGGCCTCTTGGTTCGAGACGGCGCATGCGCCCCTCCTCACCATGAGGATCTAATGACGCAGTAGGGCTAATTCGATTCCCTGGCCGGCTCGCCGCCAGCCAAGGCGTGCTCGATCGCGCATCGGCCGATTTCGCAGATGGTTTGCGATATGACGTCGCCATTTTTGGCAAATCCGTCAGCCAAGAAATCAAATTGCGCGCGCGCCAGTCGCAACTGCTCGGTCGGCACCGCGACCACGGTGTCGCTGAGCTCGGCAAAAGGCGTCCGCAGTTCGTCGAGTTCGACGTTGACTTTCGCCAATCGGGCTTCCGCATCCTCAGCCTTCGTCGAAAGGCGGTGTTCTTCCTCGGCGAAAGAAGCCCGGTCGATTTCCGCCTGCCGGGCAGCCTCGGCCAGCTGCGCTTTCAGGGAGGCAATCTCGGAGTTCAGCTTGTCGGCCGCGATTTCCGCCACTTGGCGCAATTCGTTGCCTTTCTCGCGCTCGTCCTGTTGCTCGCTGTAAAGCCGCTCCGCCGTCATGGCCCGACTAGCCAACGCTTCGATCATGCTGGCTGCGCCCAGCAGCATCTCGGCGTTCTTGCCGCCGGACATCATGCCGGCGAGCCGTCGCAGGAAGTCGACGGTTTCCGCATTTTCGTCGGGTGGCATTGAAACGGCCGTCACGGACATCGAGGCACCGGTTGGAGGTCAGTGGCTACTCAAGAACGCAGGAATTTGTTGAATATGAGCCGAATATGCCATTTCCGACGGCTTATATTAGCCTTCGTTCTTATAAATCCGCGCCAACCCATTGTGATAGCTTGAATTTCTGAATCGGCGAACCGCTATTCGTCCAATCTCTTCCGCCTCGCGGGCTTTAGGCGCCTTTAATTGGTTTGTCCCCAGAGTTCCGCAGGAGGAAGGGGCAGAGACCGCCAATGACGTTCAGGTTAGCGCCGCCAGAAGCAATCAAGTCGGCGAGCCAGCGCGCGCTGGCCGCCTATTGGGATCGGCTGGCAACCGGCCGCCGTTTCCCGGCATTCACGGATCTAAAGCTCGACCCGGATATGTACGATCCGAAACAACTCGTGGTGTGGGATGTCGAGGGCGAAGGCCACAACCTGAAATTCAGGGCGCTTTACCAGGGCGACAATGTCGCGGAGGTATTCAACGCCGCCTGGGCGGGCAAGACGATGGAGCAGGTCGTTCCGATGGCGCTGCGGCGATTGACGCTCGATGCCGCCCAGGAGTGCGCCGCGAGCGGTTGCCTGGTTTATTCGGTGTTTTCGACGATCGATTCGCATGAGCAGCGGGTCGATTGCGAAAGACTGTTGCTGCCGTTCGGCCGCGACGACGAGAAGGTCGAGCAGATCCTCGCCTCGCTGCAACTGACCAGCATCCGGGGCGGGGTTCGGCGCAAGAAAATCCTTGGCAGTTTCGCGCTTCAGGCCGACGTGCTTTTTTCCGGCAAGATTCCCTCAGGATTTGGCAGCACGGAGGGGTCTCCGGGCAAGGGCCGTGAAAGTCGCAAGGCCGACCGCCGCGATATTTTGAGAGCGGCGCGGATCAATTTCGGCAGGCAAAGCCTGACTTGCGCGGTTCGCAATATTTCGGCAACCGGCGCAGCCATCGAAGGTAACCTCGCCGGAGCTCCGGAAAAGTTCATGCTGGTCTTGGAAATGGAATCCACGGCGCGGCGGTGCACGGTCGTCTGGCGCAAGAAAACCCAGATCGGCGTTCGCTTCAGCTGAAATCGGCGCCAACGATGTCCCGTTTACGGCTGAGGGCTCGGCGGCGTTGCCGTTCTCCCGATCCGGCCGAGATGGGTGAAGCCGAATCCGGCCGAGTATTTCAAGCCATAGCCGAGCGCGCGATCGATGCCGATATGCGCCATCCAGATCATCGCGACGGAAAGCCACAGCGGGGAGGCGAGCGCAAATCCCGCCGTCATCAGCGCCACCGGCGCCATGTAGCTGTGGGCGGCGTTGTAGACGATGGCGCCGGTCTTGGGGTCGGCAAGATAGGCGGCAAAGCTCAGATCGGGCGCCAGGAACAGGATGGCATAGACCCACCACGATCCGCCCCAGACCGCGTAAAGCAGCGTCATCCCGGCAAACAGCGTCAGCCCTTCCAGCCGCAGCAGGATTTTCACCCCGCCGGTCGCGGCGCCCGCGGCGGTGTTGGTCGTCGTCTCGCTCATCGGTAAAACTTCCCTGCGAGTCCTTAATCCCGTGTACTGCCAATCTGGTGGCGCCAGGGCCGGGAAGCCAGGTTTCCGGTTCGGAAAATGCCGTGTTAGAACCCCTTGAAATTGGACCGAAAATAGTGGGGCGCGGGAGCGGATGAAGCACATTCTGGACACCCTTGAGGAACGGCGCGCGGGGGCAAGACTCGGCGGCGGCGAAAAGCGCATCGAGGCGCAGCACGCCCGCGGCAAATTGACCGCGCGCGAGCGCATCGAGCTTCTGCTCGACAAGGGTTCGTTCGAGGAATTCGACATGTTCGTCGAGCATCGCTCGAGCGAATTCGGCATGGAGAAGACCAAGGTGCCGGGCGACGGCGTCGTCACCGGCTGGGGCACCGTCAACGGCCGCAGGACCTTTGTGTTCGCCAAGGATTTCACCGTGTTCGGCGGGTCGCTCTCGGAGACGCACGCGCAAAAAATCGTAAAAATCCAGGACATGGCGATGAAGGCGAGGGCGCCGATCGTCGGGCTCTATGACGCCGGCGGGGCGCGCATCCAGGAAGGCGTCGCCGCACTCGCGGGCTACTCCTATGTGTTCCGCCGCAACGTCATTGCGTCGGGCGTGATCCCGCAAATTTCAGTCATCATGGGCCCCTGCGCCGGCGGCGACGTCTATTCGCCGGCGATGACCGACTTCATCTTCATGGTGAAGAACACGAGCTACATGTTCGTGACCGGCCCCGAGGTGGTGAAGACCGTCACCAACGAGGTGGTCACGGCGGAAGAGCTCGGCGGCGCATCTGTGCATGCGACGCGTTCCTCGATCGCCGATGGCGCATTCGAGAACGACGTCGAGGCGCTGCTGCAGATGCGCCGGCTGATCGACTTTTTGCCCTCCAACAACGCCGATGGCGTGCCGGAGTGGCCGAGCTTTGACGATATCGGCAGGCTCGACATGTCGCTCGACACGCTGATCCCCGATCATCCGAACAAGCCCTACGACATGAAGGAATTGATCCTGAAGGTCGTGGACGAGGGCGACTTCTTCGAAATCTCGGAAGCGTTTGCGAAGAACATCGTCACCGGTTTCGGACGGATCGCAGGCCGCACGGTCGGCTTCGTCGCCAACCAGCCGATGGTGCTGGCGGGCGTGCTCGACAGCGACGCCTCGCGGAAAGCCGCGCGCTTCGTGCGGTTCTGCGATGCCTTCAACATCCCGATCGTCACGTTTGTGGACGTGCCGGGCTTCCTGCCGGGCACCTCCCAGGAATATGGCGGACTGATAAAACACGGCGCAAAACTGTTGTTCGCCTTTTCGCAATGCACGGTGCCGCTGGTGACCGTGATTACGCGAAAAGCCTATGGCGGCGCGTTCGACGTGATGGCGTCAAAGGAGATCGGCGCCGACATGAATTACGCGTGGCCGACCGCGCAGATCGCGGTGATGGGCGCCAAGGGCGCGGTCGAGATCATCTTCCGCAACGATATCGGCGATGCCGAAAAAATCGCGGCGCGCACCAAGGAATACGAGGACCGCTTCCTGTCGCCCTTCATCGCCGCCGAGCGCGGCTATGTCGACGACGTCATCATGCCGCACTCGACGCGAAAGCGCATCGCCCGCGCGCTCGCCATGCTGCGGGACAAGCATGTCGAGATGCCCGCGAAGAAGCACGATAATCTGCCGTTGTGAGGGACCGGTCGCGTGGATGGCCGGGTCAAGCCCGGCCATGACACACGGTGCAAGTAGCGACCGGGCGGCTACGCCGCCTTGTTCTGCTGCTTGGCGAACTCTGCCGCGCGCTTCTTGAGTTCAGCGGGCGAGACGTCCTCGACGTGGGTGCCGATGTGCCAGCGATTGCCGGCCGGATCGGTCACGCCGCCGCTGCGGTCGCCGTAGAACTGATCTGCCGGCTCCATCAGCGAAGTGCCGCCGGCCTTGAGCGCTTTCTGATAGACGGCGTCGACATTGGGAACATAAAGATACAGCATGTCAGAGGTGGCCCGCGCGCGCTCGGACGCGTCGGAAATCATCACGATGGAATCACCGATCTTGAATTCCGCATGCATGATCTTGCCGTCCGGCCGCATCATCGGCTCGAATACGGGTTGGGCTCCAAAGGCCTCTTTCATGAAGCGGATGACCTTCTCCGCGCCGTCGACGACGAGATAGGGAGTGATGGTGTGGAATCCGTCAGGAATAGGCTTTGCTTTTGTAGCCATGGCAACCTCCTGTGGGCTTTTTGAGGGATCGATATCAACGCGGAACCGACATTCCGGTTTGCCTATTCTTGTCGGAGTATTTGGACGAAGTATGACCGGGGTGCGGCGGTGCAAGGCTCGCGCAGATGTGTAGGTGATGATAGGTTTTGGTTCCCGGTAGTTCCGCCGCACCGAGGAGGCCGACCATGTCCACGCTGTTCGCCTTCCTTCACCATCTCTGCGCCTTCACGCTGGTGTCGGCGGTCGCGATCGAGTTCGTGCTGATCCGCTCCGAGTTGACGCTGTCCTCGGCGCGCAGGCTTCAGGTCACCGACCTCGTGCTCGGCATCGCCGCCGGCGCGTTGCTGTTTGTCGGATTGCTCCGCGTGTTCCTGTTCGAGAAGGGGCCGGACTATTATTGGCACAGCCACGCCTTCCTCACAAAATTCTCGCTGTTCGTCGTCATGGCGCTGGTGTCGATTATCCCGACGCTGGAATTTTTGTCGTGGGGCGCCGAGTTGGAGGCAGGCCAGGTGCCAGCGATCAGCGCGAAGAAGCGAAAGCTTGTCACCGCGGTGATTCACGGCGAGCTTTTGGCCATCGTCATCATCCTGCTCTGCGCCGCCATCATGGCGCGGGGAGGGTGGGTGTAGGGATCGGGCTATCGTTTCGCCCCGTCATCCCTCGAGGCTCGCAACAGCTCGCACCTCAGAGTGCGAAAGCTGAACGCGCAGTTCAGCCAACATTCATCTCGACGCAGCGAAACTCTCTTCGCATCACTCGTCCGGATTCGAAGAGGAAGACGCCATGGAACGCCGGAATTTTTTGAAACTCGCCTTCGGACTAGCCGCGGGCGCCGCCACCCTGGCTGCAAGTGCGCAGGCCGCGCCGTTGTTGCCGCAACCGCTTCCCAATAGCGGACGGCTTCCCGGCAATGAAGATGCCCATCCCGCGGTGACCACGCGCGACGAAGCCGATCGGATCACACCGCAAGAAGTGCGGTGGGGACATCACGGGTGGGGACATCACGGACACCACCACCATTGGGGCTGGCACCATCGTCACTGGGGTTGGCATCACCGTCACTGGCATCGCCACCATTGGCACCGCCACCACTGGCACCGATGGTAAGACCCGGCCGTCACATCTTTGTTGTCGTTCCGCCGCGTCGCGGCTCACTTGGAGAGGAGAGAAGACCTATGAAGATTCTGCCAGCTTCTGCATTCGCCATCGGGCTCGGCCTGGTGGGAATGACCGCATCACAGGCCATGCCGCTGGCGCCGCTCGGCCAGGCCCAGGC
>JBATYU010000052.1:0-6574 GCA_049674245.1 Bradyrhizobium sp.
CGGGAGCTGTCCATGCCGTTTACGAGAACAGTGACCATGCTCGCCTTGGCGAGGGAGGCTTTGGAGCGCTTTGACAATAACGCCGATGCCGCTCAAGCCTATCTATCGGAACGATTGGTCAATGACGGGCAGCTTCGCGAGGCTCTAGTTAAAGCTGCGATCGAATATGAGAGACTCGAAATGATGGAGGCGCCGTCCTAAAGGGGTTGGAGGGCGGCGCTCCTTTACGCGGCCGCGTATGCGGCGGTCAGGGACGGGATTTCAGTCTGTGACACTGGGACAGGCTCTGGTACACGGCGATAATCTCTCGCAGACTGAAGGCTTTAACTAAAGCCGTGGGACAGCTGGGACATCCGGTTGGGACAAAATCAGGTCTTGGCTTAAGGCCATCTGTCTCGCGGCCCAAGCCGATCGCCTGTCTGAAATCCGATTTGCGGCGCGCCGAAGATGTCATGGACCTCGAGTGGCTTGTTGACCTGATTGAACCATTCGGCCCGCGACGCGAGGCAGGAGCCATCGTGAGGTCAACATGCGCTTCAGGGACGAAGTAATCGCCAGCTATATCGACGACGAATGGCGCACGCCGGGCGACGTGCATCGACTGCTAGGCGACCGCGGCACCGTCGCAGATATCGCTTACGCGCTGGAGCGCCTGGCGCGCGCCGGCAAGATCGAAGCCAAGCACGAGGCCATGATGGTCCCGAAATTCCGCGACAAGGCGGGGCCGCCGGTGCTCAGCATTGATTTTTATCGCAAGTTGCAAAGACGTACTCCGCAGCACGGTGATGAAGGCGCCGGATCGCGTCGCAGAGCGCAGCCTCGAGGTGCATCTCGTCGATCATCAGCATCGTCTTTCGTCTCGAATTTGCGCGGCTGAAAGGTTTCGAGGTCATCCGTCGCCCAGCAGCGCGGTGCCCCATGGGGCTAGGGCGTGAATTCATAAAACTGGGACGCCCATGAGCTTGGCGAGGTCTGCTTAACGCTGCCGAGAAATAGCGACCGGATAGCAGACACCGCGCCAGGTCCGTTCGGTGCGAAGCCTAAAGAATTCACTTCGTCAGGAGATCCCAGCCGAACTTTGCGACAAGCCCCAAGATCCCCACCGCGAAACCCTCCAATCTTTGGCGATTGCGAACCCAAAAGCCGTTTAGATAGATAATCCGGTCGATCTTTCCACTAACCGCTGCAGCATGACGTTTGAAAGCGTTGTCATAATCTTCTTTATCGTCGGGATCGGGCTTCTCCAAAAGGCTCAGGCCGATTTCGTGAGCTCGCATTGCATCCTCCAGGTAGGCGCGACGACTGAAGAAGGCACGAGGAACACGGGGACAGCGCCTTGCCGCCTCATCCGCAAGCTTAAACCCCTCCTCAGGCGACTGGCCGGACGAGATGAGAAGCTCACGGACCTGACGCTCCATTTTAGCCAGCTCTGCGTCGGCTTTGAGCATTTCTCTGCGCTTGTTTTGGTCTGGGCGCGGTCCAAAGTAGAGATCAAGCAGAATTAGGTCAGGCTTGGAAATGCGTTGCTGCTTCAGATCATTGAGCGCGGCGGTTAGCGTTGTCCCCGTATCAAGCATATAACGGCTGGCCAAATTATCTCGAAATCGCTTGATCTCGTCCTCGTCGTCATCTTTCCGCATTTCCGCGAGGCGCGCACGGCAGTATTCACGGTATCGGCGCGAGGTGATTGAAAGCCTCGGGTTCGATCCTGGCGTATAGATCCGCCTCCTGATGCGCGATCGCAGGCCGAAGAAACTGAGTCAATACGCTTCGAATAAGTCTCGTGGCGGGTTAGGTCCAGCCGCCGAGCAAACTGCCGATGATCGCGATCAGCAGCATGCACATGATGATCCGGCGGCCGATCCGGATTAAGTGCTCACTTCTTGCTTTCCCGATATCGGCGCACGGCTTCGTTGACCTTGTCGCGATCACGCCGATCTTCCGGCGATAGCTCCGTGACGGCATAGTGGGTATCGCCGTCAATCATCAACGTGCTTTCGGGCGTCTTGGTTGCCCACTCCCACCATAGATCGAACGCGTCTTTCATTGCACAACCCTGTATTTCTTGACGGCCTTGCGCCGCGGCGCTGGCGCCGGCCGTTGTTCCCGCCAATCGCCGCTCCATCGCCTCAACCTTCTCCATGTCGGTTGCAAAAAACTTGCACCCGCCCTCGCGAGCATGGACGACGAGCGCATGCTTCATCTGCTTCGCGCGCTCGCCCCCGATCTCAAGTAGCTTTGCCTCGCGGATAAGCCGAATGACGGCCTGGCGCGAGCTATCGCATCCAACGAACCCCCATGGCGGGTTGACGAAGCTATGAACCCGTTCGCCGGGTGGAAGAAGACTTTCGGCTTGCTCGGGTGTCAAAATGAAGCTGGTATCAGACATAGGAATCACCCTTAGTAGTGCGCCCACTTTTTAAGCAGACCTACATTCGGTCGGAAGCAATTATTCGGTCTGTCCGCACCTAGTGGTTAATTGAAAGCCGCGATGTTGCGCGAAAAGCGACAGCGTCCCTGTCATTGCAGCGCGGAAAGAAATATGAGCCAGAGACTGTGCGGTGGAGCGTTGTGACGCCGAAAGAGCGCTCCGACGCCGTCAGGGCGCTACCGGCTTGCATTGAGCACAACCGGCTTTGCAAACTGCAAGACCCCTTCTACGCAAGAATGGACGCGCTGATCCAGCAGATGTTCGCCATCCCGGCGCAGACATCGGAGGGCCGCAGGGCCAAGGCGACAGTGTTGCTTGGTTGTATCCTGGGCGATGACTGGCACCGACAAAGAAACGGAATATCCCGAATTGATGGCCCGAAACCTGCTGGTTGAGTTTATCGGCGGCGAGGCCGGCGAAAGCCTCCGCGGTCAGTTCGCGTAGGTGCAGTCATGGCGAGAGAGTTGGACCCGCGCGACGTTCTGAGCGACCTCTTCGAGGATTTCACGGAAGCTCACGACTTTCCATTCGCCTTGAGCCCGAGCTGGCGGACTATAGCATCCGTAACGCGGCACCGAAGCGTAACGCTGCATCACACTATAAGCATCTGATTTAGTTAATGTTCTTTGAGAGCGTTATGCTTGTTACGGTTGTTACGCACTTTCCGGAAGACAGGCGCGCCGAAGCGCGGTCGAATGGCTCACGCCGATGTCGGCAGCGATAGCCCATCGCCGCGACGGGCGGTTCGTTCCAATGAAAATCCGGCCGGACATCGGCACCCCGCTTGCCGCAGCCTTTGCATATGAATCGCGATTCCAGATCAGAAAGCCGGACGTGATCGGGCCATGGGTCCGCGCTGATCGCGATCGAGTGGCTGCACTTGTAATCCGAGCAATAGACGAGGACGCCGCGCAGGCCGGTGGAGCGCATCTCTCCAAAGGTGATCTTCTGGGGGCGGGTAAGGGCGGACATGCGCCCATGATCCGCCGATCGGGTGTAAAGGGAAGCCGCTGGATATTGGGGCCTTAGTTGCTGAAACGACTAGAGTGTGCGGAGTGCGCTCGATTCTCGCCGCGCAACGGTCGCGCGCATGGCGGCTAACGACATTCGCATTCGTTGCCTTTGGTCTTCGGTGAAGTGAATGTTTGGACGCCCCTGAGTGGTTGTCAAATGCTCGAAAACGTCAGCTGCCACGGGCACGATGTTGAGCATGTACTGAAGTTCTATTCCCCAGCCTGTCGGATTATAGTGAGCGAATTGTCGTCGCAGCTCATTAAGTCGCTTGAGGTTTCGGCAGTTTTCTTCGGAGAGTTGAGGTACAGGACCTTCGAGCAGCTCCGGTCTCTGGATCCAAGCTAGCAAGGTATTAAAGTCGGCCATTTCCGTTCGCGGCCGTATCGGCGTTGGATTTTCCAGCCACTCGCGGTTTTGCTTTTGTGATTTAGGATAGAGCGCGCCGCAACCATCCGTTCCGGCGAGAGCGAGTACCATTGCACCCTGCACCGCGTTTTGCAGTGCGATAATCACCCACTTCCACAGAGTTGGGCTGGTCTGCACGCTTTGGAATTTCTCAGCCGCAAGCTCAACGGACAACACAGCATCTTCGAATTCATCGAACCCACAAAACGTCATCTCTTCGCCTTCAGCTCGAGCTCGACCCGGTACGGGGAGCGCTTGATGTGCGCTCGATCTCATCGAGGTAGGCCTGCAAATCTGCGCGGGCACTGTGGGGGCGCCCTCGCTTCTTATCGATAAGCGACCGCTGCAAAAGGTCCGACGCATGAAAGAAGCGCTCTGGGACAGGCTCATTGGGATACGCGAAGAAGAACTCAATTACGGCTCCAGGAATGCCTCTTTCATCAACTCCGACAAAACATCGGGGGACGTCGATGCCGACGACAAGTGAGAATTGCCAAGCGAAGACGTCGGCCCACAGCTGGCCAGCCTGCCATCCCTCAGCATTCTTAAATAAGTATCGATGTCCGGCTATCAACCACGGATGCGGTGGATCGTCTGGGCAGATGAGAAGCTTCTTCGGCTCCGTTGGAGCCTAGATCATGGATAACGATCGCTTCTACGCGGTAATTTCAAAGCTTACCGAGTACCTCAAAAGTCCGTCATTAAGGCATATCCGAGATCCTCGTAGTCTTCAAAAGCTCGCCAAGGAGATCATCCAATCGGTCGATAGGGCGGGCGCCGTGTGGGGCAAGTGGGAAGGACGCAGGGAAGAAATAGCGAAAGCAGCGGCATGCTGTTGGATACCTACTGATGATCTGATGGCATTTCTGAATCGCTTGCCAGGGCCAGCTTTGACCCACACTGATGTGGCCCAACGCCTGCGCGCCTTTTGCGAAGAGCAATGGGCGGAATATCCTAATGAAGAATCTAAAGGCATGTTGCCTGGCTCCTTACGAGATTGAGAAAGCGCAGGGGCCAGAATTGCCGGCGATCATTGGCGCGCTTCGAGAATACATTGAGCTTGAGGAAGACCGCCTGAGCCGTGAGCGCGGCGAGACCTACCGTCGCAACAGGGAAGCAGAGCGCCTCCGGTTGGCAACGGTCGAGCTTTTCGAATTTCCCGGGGAAAGACGAGCGTTGGAAGCTCTACCGAATTACTAACAATAGCCTCGAAGATGCCGGAGACCTCTTGCGGACGTACCAAGGCCGAGGCGACGCAAACAAAGCGCTGCAACAAATAGCTTACCAGCCCGAACCGCGTTGGTAGTCCCATCGAATCCGCTAAACATCTCGCAGCATTCCGATGCGCGCAAGCATTGTTGGCCCGCCGCGCGTTGCGACCAGGATTAGGGCTTCCATCGCAGCTTGCCATTCCGGCGCTTCGTGCTCGGCTTTCGGAAGCCTCGTGATATAGGTCCCGGCATCTTCAAGCGTGGCGAGTTCGCGCCCACGGGGCATCGGGATCGGATCATCGAATGCTCGCTTCCACCCGCGATCGGCCACTAGCTGCCGCTGCGCAAATAGATGTGCTCGTTGCCGTCGATCTCGTCCATGTGGTCCCCGATCTTGGCAAAGCCGAGACGGGCGATTAGCGCGAGCGACGGCGTGTTGTTCGGTGAAACACACACAATGAACCGGCTGATGCCAAATGCAGCGTGCGCCCAATCCATCGCCGCGCCCGCGGCTTCGATGGCATAGCCGTGTCGTCGATAGTCCGAGAAGACGTAGTAGCCAAATTCAACTGCGTCGCGCGCGAAGGGGCGCAGATAGTCGGGATCGGGCCGGCTATGAAAACGAATATGGCCGACCACCGTTCGCGCGGCCGGTAAGATGATCGCTCGAACGGACCAAGGCCGGTATAGCGGATCGGCATCAAACTGGGCCTGCGCGTACTTGAGGGCGGTGGGCTCGTCCAGTAATTCGGTTGGAATCCCAATACCCAGCAAATGCTCCGCGCGCTGGAGGTTGCCGACCAAGCAAGCGTCGACCACTTCGCGCTCCATCAGGCGCAGGACTGGTCGCGGGGTCGAAATATCATCCGGGTGAGCGATCATAGAACGAGCGGCCCCTTCAGGCACGAGCCCGCCAATCATACGGCATGCGTTCGCCTCGATCTAAGCGCCGATATTTCTCCGCGGTCCAGTCTCGCCATTCCAGAAAATCAACCTCGGTTCGTTTCGACAGAAACACGCTTCGACACCATTCCCTCGAGTCCCATATTGCAGGCAGCGCGAAACAGGTCGGCGCCGATCTCGCCCTGCTCGAACGGCGCGACGAACATGCCGTCGGGCCGTCGCGCAAGCAGCTGCGCCAGATTGGTCTTGCGCAAGCTCAAAGGGAGGGGGCGCAAATCCTCGCCGTCGAGCGCCAGGATGTCGAAGGCGTAGAGCTGGACCTCGTCGTCGTGCCGGCGTGAATGCAGGGCGTTGAAGTCGGGAATACCGTCGACGCCGAGGATGACCGCTTCGCCATCGATGACGAATTGCTTCATCCGGTTCTTGAGCGCGGATTCCACGATCCAGGGATATCGCCCGGTCCAGTCATATCCGTTGCGCGTGATCAGCCGCACGCGATCGCCATCGCGCTCGACGCGCAGGCGATAGCCGTCGTACTTGATCTCGTGGAGCCAATCGGCGCGGTCGGGGACCTTCGTTCCGCGAGTGGGGATGCAAAAATCAAATGCCT
>JBATYU010000053.1:0-1786 GCA_049674245.1 Bradyrhizobium sp.
GGCATCGGCGTCCCTGGCTGGATTTGAAAGCGATTCGACCTTTTGATAGGCGGAGTTGCCGATCACCAGCGCCACGCGCTTTTCGGCGAATGCCGGCTCACTCAAAAACCACATCGACCAAATCGCCAAGACGATTGCTAGAGCGGGACGTGTCATGCATCAAACCCGGAAACCCACGAGCATAGCATACTTGGACTGCCGGTAACTGTCAGTGACTGCGCTCACAGTCGAAACGGCGCGATCTAGCGTTCGTCCGAGATGACCTTGCCGTCATTCGGCAGCGATCCCGCGCCAACGAGTTCAACATCGCCGCCGAGCTTTGCCACTGCGCGCAAGGTTGCCGAAAGCTCGTTCTTCAATGCATCGGTCGGTGATGCAGTTTCGGCCTTCAGCGTCATCAGGTCGGCTTCGCCTTGGCGCGTCACGACGAGACGCAAGCGGCCGAGTCCGGGATGGCGCTTGCCGATTTCGGCGATCTGCTCGGGACGGACGAACATGCCCTTGACCTTGGTGGTCTGGTCGGCGCGGCCCATCCAGCCCTTGATCCGCATATTGGTGCGCCCACACCGGCTCGGGCCCGCTAGCGCCGCGGTAAGATCGCCCAGCGCGAGCCGGATCCAGGGATGCTCGGGGTCGAGTGAGGTCACGACGATCTCGCCGACCTCTCCGGGGCGAACCGGATCGCCGGTGCCGGGCCGCACGATCTCCAGGATCAGATCCTCGTTGACCACCATGCCCTCGCGCGCCGGCGTTTCGAAGGCCACCATGCCGAGATCGGCCGTGCCGAACGCCTGGTAGGCATCGATGCCGCGCGACTTGATCTCGTCCTGCAGCGATTTCGGGAATGTGGCACCCGATACCAGCGCGCGCTTGATCGAGGAAACGTCGCGCCCTGCGCCATCCGCTGCGTCGAGCAGGATCTTCAGGAAATCCGGGGTGCCGCTATAGCCGACCGGGCGATAGGCCTCGATCAGCTCGAATTGGGCCTCGGTGTTGCCAGGGCCGGCCGGAATGACGGCGCAGCCGAGCGCGCGGGCCGAGGCGTCGAAGATGAAGCCGCCGGGGGTCAAATGGTAGCTGAAGGTGTTGAGCACGACGTCGCCGGGCCGGAACCCGGCGGCGAACAGGGCCCGCGCGCCGCGCCAGGGATCGGCATGGGTTGGTTCTGGCTCGAAGATCGGGCCGGGCGAGGTAAATAGCCGCCCAAACGAGCCCAGAGGCCCCGCAACGAACCCGCCGAAGGGCGGAGCTGCCTTGTGCAGGGCAGGGAGCTCGGATTTCCGCAGCACCGGCAGGCGGGCCAGTGGGGCGCGGCTGGTGACTTCAGCAGGATCGGTGCCCTTGAGGCGCTCGGCATAGGCTGGGGCCGCCATGGCCTTGCGCAGCACGTCCGGCAGCCGGGCGAACAGGTCGGCCTCTCGTGAGGCCTGGTCGCGCGTTTCCAGGGCGTCGAAGTGATTGCCTGCAGCGCTCACAGCCACCGCTTCCGCCGCTTAAAACTTTTCAGGTTCTTGAAACTGCGGCGCTGGTCGCCGGCGCCGCCGAGGTAAAACTCCTTGACGTCCTCGTTGTCGCGCAGCTCGTCCGCGCTGCCGTCGAGCACGACCTTGCCCTGTTCCATGATGTAGCCGTGGCTTGCGACCGAAAGTGCTGCGCGCGCGTTCTGTTCCACCAGAAGAACGGTGACGCCGAGGTCGAGGTTGATCTTTTTGATGATCGAAAACACTTCCTTGACCAAGAGCGGCGACAACCCCATCGACGGCTCGTCCATCAGGATCATCTTCGG
>JBATYU010000054.1:0-1983 GCA_049674245.1 Bradyrhizobium sp.
CTCGGCTGGCTGCTTGCGCGCAAGATCGGGCGCATGCACGCCAACAATTTCGGCAGCGTCACCGTAACCTCAGTGGCCGCTTACGGGGGCGGCGAGCTCCACGCGATCAGCCCGGGACCGTTCGTCCTGAGCTATGGACTGGCCGGGCCCGACCAGACCATCGATGTCGTGATCCGCTGGGATCACCGGGTTTGCGACGCGGCCCTGATCGCAAGGGCGCTGAGCCGGTTGGAACAGGTGCTCAACACCGAAATATCAGCTGAATTGCGCGAGTTTGGCGCTCAGGCCGAACCGAAAGCGGTCCGGGCGGTCGCGACATGACGGCCTTCTCATTGACAGCACAGCCGGTTTTCCCCTAAAAGCCCCCTGCTCGCGGGCCGGTTTCGGCCCGCGATGCGTTTCGCGACCCGTGGTCTTTGACCCTTCAAGCTTTGGGGTGGGACCTGTCGGCTTAAGGAAAACCCTTGAGCACAGGAGGGCGCGTTTCCTCGAAACCCGTTACAACCAAGAGGACGCGATGACTAAGCGCAGTGAGGCGAAATACAAGATCGATCGTCGCATGGGCCAGAATATCTGGGGCCGCCCGAAGAGCCCCGTGAACCGAAGAGAATACGGCCCCGGCCAGCATGGCCAGCGCCGCAAAGGCAAACTCTCCGACTTCGGCGTGCAGCTTCGTGCCAAGCAGAAGCTCAAAGGTTATTACGCCAATATCTCCGAGCGCCAGTTCCACGGCATCTATGTCGAAGCCGGGCGGATGAAGGGCGACACCGGCGAAAACCTGATCGGCATCCTGGAGCGCCGTCTCGACACCGTGGTGTACCGCGCCAAGTTCGTGGCCACCATGTTCGCCGCGCGCCAGTTCATCAATCACGGCCACGTCAAGGTGAACGGTCGCCGCGTCAATATCTCGAGCTATCAGCTCAAGGTTGGCGACCTGGTCGAGGTCAAGGAGGCCTCGAAACAGCTCGCCCATGTGCTGGAAGCAAATCAGCTTGCCGAGCGCGACGTGCCCGATTTCCTCGAAGTCGATCATTCCAAGATGACCGCGAAGTTCGTCCGGGTGCCTGCGCTGTCCGACGTGCCGTTCGCGGTGCAGATGGAGCCGCATCTGATCGTCGAATTCTATTCGCGCTGATCGGCCGGTGGTTGCGACATCGAAGGCCCCGGTTTTGCCGGGGCCTTTTTGCTTTCGAATGACCAGGTTTTGAGAGACCCGCCATGCACTACACCCCTCCCCCGCGCGATCCCAAGGCCCAGCCGGTCCGCATCAATCTGCTGTCGGACACCCAGACCCGACCGACGCCCGCGATGCGCGAAGCCATGGCGCGCGCCGAGGTCGGCGACGAGCAGATCGGGGACGACCCGAGCGTCAACCTGCTGTGCGAGCGCGTCGCCGATCTCTTGGGGAAGGCGGCCGCTGTCTTCATGCCGTCGGGCACCATGTGCAACGTCGCGGCGACATTGGTGCATTGCCGGCCGGGCGACGAGATTTTGGCGCACGAGACCGCGCACATCATCGCGCGCGAGGGTGGCGCCCATGCCGCGCTTGGCGGATTCCAGATCATGCCGCTCAAGGGCGTCGACGGGCAGTTTACACCCGACACCTTTCGCAAGGCGTTGCACCCGCCCACCCGCTACCAGCCGCCGCAGACCGTGGTCAGTGTCGAACAGACCGCCAATATCGGCGGCGGCACGATCTGGAACAAGGCCGCACTCGACGAGGTCGTGAAAATTGCCAAAGCCCATGGGCTCGCGACCCACATGGACGGCGCGCGGCTGCTCAATGCCTGTGTCGCCACCGGCATCCCTGCCCGCGACATGGCGGCGGGTTGGGATTCCGCCTGGATCGATTTCTCAAAAGGCCTCGGCGCGCCGATCGGCGGCGTCATCGCCGGCTCGCGCGAATTCATCGACGAGGTCTGGCGCTGGAAGCAGCGCCTCGGCGGCTCGATGCGCCAGGCCGGCATTTGCGCGGCCGCCTGC
>JBATYU010000055.1:0-7905 GCA_049674245.1 Bradyrhizobium sp.
CCGAGCACGATCTCGAAATACGAGATCGGCGCCGACAGGATTTCGTAAATGGTGCCGACGAATTTCGGGAAATAGATTCCGAACGAGGCATTGGCGATGCTCTGCGTCAGCACCGACAGCATCACCAGACCCGGCACGATGAAGGTACCGTAGCTGACGCCTTCGACGGATGTGATGCGCGAGCCGATGGCCGCGCCGAACACCACGAAATACAGCGAGGTCGAAACCACCGGCGAGACGATGCTCTGCAGCAGCGTGCGCCAGGTGCGCGCCATTTCGAACAGATAGATCGCGCGGACCGCCCGGTAATTCATGACGCCTGCCTCGGCGCCGGAGTTCGCACCAGGCTGACGAAGATGTCCTCCAGCGACGACTGCGTGGTATCGAGATCGGAGAAGCGGATGCCGGCGTTGCGAAGGTCGCCGAGAAGACTGGTGATGCCGGTACGCTCGCCCTTGGTGTCGTAATCGTAGGTCAGCTCGCAGCCGCCGTCCGACAGTTCAAGCCGATACGGCGCGAGCGCAGCCGGAATCGTATCGATCTTGCTCTGCAAATGCAGCTTCAGGCGCTTGCCGCCGAGTTTTTGCATCAGCTTGGTCTTGTCTTCGACCAGGATGATCTCGCCCTTGTTGATGACGCCGACGCGGTCGGCCATCTCCTCGGCCTCTTCGATGTAATGCGTGGTGAGGATGATGGTGACGCCGGACGCCTGCAGCGTTCGCACCACTTCCCACATGCCCTTGCGCAATTCGACGTCGACGCCGGCGGTCGGCTCATCCAGGAACAGGACCTGCGGCTCATGCGACAGCGCTTTGGCGATCATCACACGCCGCTTCATGCCGCCGGACAAGGTGACGATCTTGTCGTCCTTCTTGTCCCATAGCGACAGGTCCTTGAGCACCTTCTCGATGTGCGCGGGATTCTTCGGCTTGCCGAACAGGCCGCGGCTGAAGCTCACCGTCGCCCACACCGTCTCGAACGCATCGGTGTGCAATTCCTGCGGCACCAGACCGATCAGCGAGCGCGCCGCGCGATATTCGCCGTTGATGTCGTGGCCGTCGACGGTGACGCGGCCATCGCTCAAGTTAGCGATGCCGCAGATGATGCTGATCAGCGTGGTCTTGCCGGCGCCATTCGGTCCGAGTAGCGCGAAGATTTCGCCGCGCCTGATATCGAGATTGACGTTGTTCAGCGCCTTGAAGCCGGAACCATAAGTCTTCGAGAGATTGGTGACGGAAATGATGGGGGGTATGGCGTGCATGGTGGTCTGCGGAAAATTGCGAGGTGAGATCGGCCACGGTTGGGATATGCGGCACGCAGTAAAATGGGTATGGCACCGACAGATAAGGGCGCTCCGGCCATCGCGCAAGCGCCGCAAGGCCAGGCCATCTGGCGAGGTAAGTCGGGCAGGGACTGAAACGGGTGCCGCCGTGAATACGGGACAGC
Organism: Bradyrhizobium sp.; assembly: GCA_049674245.1. Taxonomy (GTDB): domain Bacteria; phylum Pseudomonadota; class Alphaproteobacteria; order Rhizobiales; family Xanthobacteraceae; genus Bradyrhizobium. The sequence continues at coordinate 1,447 of JBATYU010000055.1, forward strand.
CCCTCATTCACCTGAAATAATCGATGACGATGTGCAGGTCGGATTGGGAGGCGGGCGTTCCGTTCAGGCTCGCGTCGATGACCCGTCGACAGGCTTCGACGGTCGCGTGGTCACCGAGATCGTTGGCGGCTTCGAGAACGTTCCAGGCCGCATCGAGCGACTTGTCCGGTGTCGGCGCATCGGAAACGATGCCGATGCGTTCGTATGCGCCAGCGCCGAATGAGGTTGTCTTCATCCCGATATTCCGGCCGATTTCAGATCGGTCATCTCTGCGCAAGAAACGCGGGCTGATGCGTGACGTCGGCATCGACGCTCGCCGCGTTCTTGCGGGATTGATAAAACGCCAGGACGCTCCGGGAGGTCTCGACGTTGAGGTCGCTAAACTCCTTTTCCAGGTCCTTCAGGTCCTGCGCGGTGATGCGGTGATCCTTTGCGCCGAGGAAAAGCAATGCCATGGTCGTGGCCCAGGAAAAGTCGAGGGCTTTGGCCAGAATCAGCAGCGTTTCCCTGTTCCTGTCCAGCAGGGCCCGCTCGATCACGTCGCCCGGCAGCGAGCACAGCAAGGACAGTCCGATCGTCACCTCCTCGATCCTGTGGCCGCGAGCGTATCCGGATATGCTGTTCTCATTCAAGTTGCCTTCCCGATGCTGCGTCGTCACGACCTTTTTTGCGACAAAATAACCTCTTGATACCGGGCCGAACTTGGACTGCAGCTCACCTGCGACATCGGTCACCGAGGACTGGATCTGATCGACCATGTCGGGACGCTCGTATTTGAGCCGCTTTCTCACGTTGTCCGACGCCTTTGCGATCAGCTGCTGGAAAACATGCCTCGGGATGTCCTCGCGTAGACCGAGTTGCTCGGCGAGAATGGAATCGCCTTCGGCCCGTTGGATCATGTGCAAAAAGCCGAAATCCGAGAAACGCGCGCCTTTGTTGATTGCGACGGAGTTGACGACGTCCTGGTTGCCGCGGGTCACCAGCACGTCCGTGACCTGTTCGTCGATCGATTTTCGCTTCGAAATCGCGAGCAAATGAGTCTGGCTTTTGAGACAGACATTGGCGATCAGGGCGTAGGGCTCGAGCCGCTCGGACTCGCGCAGCACAGGACCGGCGACTTCGATGGCGTCGTCAAATGCGAGCTTGTGGATGATATTGACCGGAGCATGGTCGACGCGGGCCAGCCGCTTTGCCAATTGCGCGCGGGCCGCCACTTCGATCTCGTCCGCGAGCCGTCCGATCACCTCGCCGAAGGTCCATATCTCGTCGTCGCTATACCCGCCGGTGATCATGAGATCCGTGGTATGCCACAACGCCCGCAAGCGGCTTTCGGCCGTTCCGCGCGAAATCGCGTCGTTGAGATCCCGGAGATACGTTTTTGTCTCACTCATTTTGGTAAACCTTAGGACCGCGACAAACGCGCACAGGCGATATCGACTTGGAAAGCATACCCCCCAAGACGCGCATTTTCGGTAAAAGTGGCGGATAAGTATTGCTTCTAAGAATTCGTTAAAATGCGGATGAATTCGTTAACCTTGCAGCGCGCGCTAGCCGCGCCCCGGAATCGGCGCCGAAATGCAAGCGTGGCCCGAAGCAAACGAAGTATAAACTACGTTCGCCCGACGAAACGATCGATCATCTTTTTTTCCCGGGCTTTTTCGAAGGCGATGGCGAGCTTGGCGCCGTCGAAGGTTGTTCGGGCTGCTCAGCCATCTTCGCAACGGTCATGATCTGGACCTGCTGGTTGACGGGCGCAGTCGGACGCGCGGCGTCAAGCAGTTGTTCCTCGCCCAGCCCCACCGACTGCAAGCGCTTCGATGAGATCTTGAAGGTGTTGACCAGGACGTCGCGGATCGCATCCGCCCTTCTTTGGCTGAGAAGCGCGTTGTTTTCGCGCCTTCCGTTCGCCTCGATATGGCCGACGATCAGGAACCCGTATGGCAGCATGGTCGACTGGACGAGCGCATCGGCAATCCGCCCGAGCGTCTGGTAGGAGTCCGGCCGCACGATCGGCGTGTCGGTGTCGAACTGGATGTCGACATTGAAGGTCGGCAGCTTGGCAAGCACGGGTGCAATCGGCGGCCGCCTCGAGGGCGGGGGTTCATTCTTCGATCGGGACTGCGATCGCTGCAGAACCTGCTGGCGCAACGCCGCGACGTCCAGATCCGCCGCTGCGTCAAGGTGGTTGAGCTGGTTGACGATATCGTCCCGGGTGACGGCGCTCTGGGCGCGCGCTGGGGGCGCGGATGCGGCGAACAGGGCCATACCCGCCAGCAGGCCAATGTTGCGCAGCGTCGGGGTCGCCGGGCGCATCATCGGTATCCCGCGTCGTCCATGGCCTGAAGGCAATTCCTGCTCACACCTTGCGCCGTCGTCAAACATGGCACGGATTTGCTGGTCTCCTTGGTCGAGCCCGCGCACAATTTGACGATCTCCCGCGCGCAGGCATTGGCAACGGTCGTGCGCGCCGCTACCCGTTTCTGGATCGCGTCCAAGCTGCGGAGATAGTCGACCTTGCATTGGGGCGACAACGCATCCTGGTTGCGGGTAAGACACTCCTTCAAGCGGTTGGCGTCGAAATTGACGCCGCGGCAATTGGCGGTGATCTCCGCGGCGCAGCTTTTGGCCAACAACGCGGCGGCATCGCCAAAGCTCATCGTCTCCGCCGCCGCCAGCGACGGCGCGACGAGCGCGGCGATAAACAGGATAGAGCCTCCCCGGACCATGAGGTCATCTGAGCCGATCAACTTGCCGATGGTCAAGGCCTGCGAAGGGCGGATAGCCCTTGTGTCACACCCGCTCCACAAAACTGTCGACCACCTTCTTCTCGCCGGCCTTCTCAAAAGCGATGGTGAGCTTGTTGCCGTCGATCCTCAGGACTTGGCCGTAACCGAATTTCTGGTGGAAGACGCGGTCATCCAGCGAAAATTCCGAAACCGTGCCGGTTGATTTCGCGACCAGCTCGCCTTCGATGGTCAAGGGCGCACGCTTGCTGCCGGTGAACCCGGTGCTCGCGGATGCATCGCTGCGCGAGCCTGAAAACGGCGACCGCTCCTCGTCGAAACCGCCGCGCGCCTGCCCTTGCCGGCTTTCTTGCCGTTTTTCTTGTCGGGTTTCTTGCCGGCTGCCCTGGCCGCGGGCGCGATTGGCCTGGGCGCGCTGCCAGCCCGGCGTCGCGTAGCTCGAGCCAAACGATTCGACATTGTCGAAGCGCGAGGGGCCGTAGCCGCCGCTGCCACCCCAGCCGGAGCCGCCCTTGGATTCCGTGATCTCGACATTTGGCGCCGGCAATTCGTCGAGGAAGCGCGACGGGATCGTGGTGGTCCAGGTGCCGTGAATCCGCCGGTTGGTCGCGAAATAGAGTTTGGCGCGGCGGCGCGCGCGCGTCAGCCCGACATGGGCCAAGCGACGTTCCTCTTCGAGGCCCGCGCGGCCCTGTTCGTCGAGCGTGCGCTGGCTCGGAAACAGCCCTTCTTCCCAGCCCGGCAGGAACACGTTGTCGAATTCCAGCCCCTTGGCCGAATGCAGCGTCATCAGCGACACCGCTTCGTCCTCGGCGCCGCCGTCGCGGTCCATCACCAGCGAGATGTGTTCGAGGAAGCCCTGCAGGTTCTCGAACTCCTCCATCGAGCGCACCAGCTCCTTCAGGTTTTCGAGCCGGCCGGCGGCGTCGGCGGAACGGTCCTTCTGCCACATTTCGGTATAGCCGCTTTCGTCGAGCACGATTTCGGCCAATTCCGTATGCGCGGTCACCTCGCGGTGCGCGCGCCAGCGATCGAACTGCAGGATCAAATCGCGCAACGCGCCGCGCGCTTTCGGCTTCAACTCGTCGGTCTCGACCATGGCGCGCGCCGCCTCGAACAGCGGAATGCGGCGCTTGCGGGCGTGATCGTGCAGCATCTGCACCGTGGCGTCGCCGAGCCCACGTTTGGGCACGTTGACGATGCGCTCGAACGCCAGGTCGTCGGCGGGCGAGTTGATGGTGCGCAAATAGGCCAGCGCGTCGCGGATTTCGGCGCGTTCGTAGAATCTCGGACCGCCGATCACGCGATAGGGCAGGCCGAGCGTCACAAAGCGATCCTCGAACTCGCGCATCTGGAACGAGGCCCGCACCAGGATCGCCACTTCATTGAGATTGTTGCCGGCGCGCTGCAGCTCCTCAATCTCCTCGCCGATGGCGCGGGCTTCCTCTTCCGAATCCCAGGCGCCGGTGACGGTGACCTTCTCGCCATCGACATCCTCGGTCCGCAGCGTCTTGCCGAGCCGGCCTTCATTGTGCGCGATCAGATGCGAGGCGGCGGCGAGGATATGGCCGGTGGAGCGATAGTTGCGCTCGAGGCGAATGACCTTGGCGCCTGGAAAATCGTGCTCGAAGCGCAGGATGTTGTCGACCTCGGCACCGCGCCAGCCATAGATCGACTGGTCGTCGTCGCCGACGCAGCAGATGTTCTTGGGGGGCGGGGTGTCCGTCATTCCGGGATGCGCTGGAAGCGCAGACCCGGAATTTCGAGGTGAGTCCTCTTCATTTCGGGATTCTCCGATGTGCAATTGCACATCAGAGTTCGGGCCTTCGGCCCGCCCCGGAATGACGGCTGGTGTGGCTTGTGGCTTCGAGGGCGCCTGCGACAAGAGCCGCAGCCACAGATACTGCGCGACGTTGGTGTCCTGATATTCGTCGACGAGAATGAACCTGAAGCGGTGCTGATACTGCCGGAGCACATCGGGGTGTTCGCGAAACAGCCTGATGTTCTCCAGCAAGAGATCGCCGAAATCGGCGGCGTTGAGAATTTTTAGCCGCTCCTGATAGCTCGCATAAAGCTTGCCGCCCTTGCCGTTGCCGAAGATGGCGGCCTCGCCCGGTGGTACCCGCGACGGCATCAGCCCGCGGTTCTTCCAGCCGTCGATCTGGCCGGCCAGCATGCGCGCCGGCCAGCGCTTGTCGTCGATGTTTTCCGCCTGCAACAGCTGCTTCAAGAGCCGCACCTGATCGTCGACGTCGAGCACGGTGAAATTGGATTTCAACTGCACCATCTCGGCATGGGTGCGCAGGATGCGTCCGCCGATCGAATGGAAGGTGCCGAGCCACGGCATGCCTTCGACCGCCTGGCCGAGCATCTGGCCAAGCCGGAGCTTCATCTCGCGCGCCGCCTTGTTGGTGAAGGTTACCGACAGGATTTCGTTCGGCCGCGCCCGGCCCTGGCTCAGGATGTGAGCGATCCGCGTGGTCAAGACCCGCGTCTTGCCGGTGCCGGCGCCGGCCAGCACCAGTACAGGTCCATCGAGCGTCTCCACTGCCTCGCGCTGCTCCGGATTGAGGCCGGCGAGATAGTTCGGTCCGCCCGCCGCCGCCCGCGCACGCGCGGCGATGCCGCCAGAAGCGGGCTGGTGGTCGGGAACGCTGGCGTGGCTCAACTTGTTCGGCTCGGTCATTGCGAATCGTCTTGAATTCCCACGATGGCACCGCGGGGCCGCGAAGGGGAGCTTTCTTAGCAGGGATTAAAGGCGATATGGGGTTTTGATGGTCGGTTTTACAGGTTTATCGGTGCGCTCGGCGGAGCCGGTCTTCGCGGACGAAGCCCGATTTTTGTTCCGCGCCGGAAGCCAATTTTTGGTGGTTTTCGCATCCCCGGCGGAAGGAACTCTTGTTTCAAGGCTGGATTGTTTCTGCAGTCGATACGCGATCCGTTTAGTCGCGCTGATCGCAACAGAAAACAGAGGTCCTGACCATGTTGAGCTGGGTTGTTACGTTTTTGATTATCGCGCTGATCGCAGGCGTGCTGGGTTTTGGCGGTATCGCCGGCGCCTCCATCGAAATCGCCAAGGCGATCTTCTTCATCGCCGTCATCCTGTTCCTGGTGTCGGCCGTGGTCGGGCTTGCACGCGGACGTGGCCGCGTCTAGCGACCCGGCATCGCGACGTTGCGGCCGATGCCCTGGGGGCGCGGCAAGCCGGCATGGGCATTGGCGACCGCCTCAATGCGGGCGCGAATGTCGGGCGGAAACGGCGCGGTCTTGCGCGCCTTCATATCGATGTGAATCGTCATGTTTTCGGAAGTTGCGGACAGCCAGCCTTCGCTGACGTGGCGCAACTCTTCGAAGGTATGCAGGCGTTTCTCATCGGCGCCGAGCAGCAGGATCGAAATCTGCACGGGATCGCCGAGATGAATCTCGCGCAGGTAGCGCACATGGCATTCGGCGGTAAAGGTCGAACCGTGGCGTTCCCTGACGTAGCCGGGGCCCATGCCAAGCAGCAGCCACATCTCGTCGATGGCGCGGTCGAACATCACGTTGTAATAGGCCATGTTGAGATGGCCGTTATAGTCGATCCATTGCGGCTCGATCTGCATCACCGACGACAGAAACGGCTCGGGCCGGAGCAGCACATCGTCGCCGGCGGCAGCACCCGTCATCGTCCATCCCCCTTTGTGGCCCATGATCTCTTGACCGCGCACTATATCCT
>JBATYU010000056.1:0-11381 GCA_049674245.1 Bradyrhizobium sp.
GCGACCGTGGAAAAGATCAAGGCTCTGCTGACCTATACGCAGATCGTGGCACCTTTCGATGGCGTAGTAGCACGGCGCCAGGTGAACCGGGGCGATTTGGTCCAGGCGGCCACGGCCACGCGGACGACGCCGTCCGCAGGATCACTTTTCACGGTGCAGCGGATCGACACGATCCGGGTGTTTTGCGACGTTCCGCAGAACGACGTACCTCATCTTCACGTCGGCGATCCGGCCATCGTCAAGCCGTCCGGCTTCGACGGTGAACCGTTTATCGGCAAGGTAACCCGCTTCTCCCTGCGTCTCGATCCCGAGACACGCGACATGCGTACCGAGATCGACCTGCCTAACCCGGAGGAACGGCTTTATCCGGGCACGTATGCAGTGGTCTCACTGGAAATGAACCGGCGGCCCGATGCGCTTACCGTGCCCGCCGCGGCTGTAGGTTCGGATGGTGACGGCAATTTCGTGTACACCATCACTGATAACCGGATCACACGCCTCGCCGTCAAGACGGGTCTCACCGATAACGGTCGCATCGAGGTGATCGAGGGCCCATCGGAGGAGACACCGGTAGTGGCAAGCACCAAGGGTGTGCCGCCACTGAGAACGGCGGTTCAGCCGCAGATGGTTCGCGAGAACTCGTAGCTCCCGTCAGAAAATCAGCACGCACTCAGCGCATCAACGCAATTGATACATCCTAAACCGTGGAGACCGGAGATGCCGTTTGTAACCTTCACGGTCCGGCGCGGCCTCAGCGCCGCCGACAAGTCCCGCTTATCGGAGGCAATGTTAGAAGCCCAGGTGGCCGCCGGCTATCACCGAGCCGACCGCTTTCACCGCTTTCTCGAGGTCGACCGGGATGACCTTCTGATAGATCCCCGCTTCCCCGACTACGCAACGGACAGAACCGATCGATTCATGGTCGTTGAGGTAGTCATCTCTAGCGGGAGGCCGACAGGAACCGCCGCCACCATTGCGGACGAGGCGGTCAGACTGTTCGGCGAGCGCCTACACCTCGCGCCTCAGGACATCCTATTCGTCTTCCACCAGGTGGAAGCGAACCTGCCGCGCTTTCCTGCTGCGTCGATCAGGTGAGAGGGGACCGCGGATTCCGGCATCCTTCTTGATTACTTTGCTACCGCGCGCTTCTTCGCACCACTTTCGTCACCGATCTGAACTCCCGCGTTTACCAACAGCACCCTTGCGGCTTCCCTCGCCGCCCGCGCCATCGCAGGATCGTCCCGCACCAGGTCCTGCGCGATCGAGCCATCGACCAACAGCGTGAGCTGGGTCGCGAGCCCTTCGGGATCGGCGACATCGAGCTGCCTCAAGAGGTCGCGGAACCAGAGCCTTCGGCTTTCCTTGAAGGCGACCGCCGTCTTCTTCACCGATTTATCCTCAGCGCCGAGTTCGGCGACCGCATTGACGAACGGGCAGCCGCGAAAGTCTTTGGCAGCAAAACGCCGCTCCAGCTGGTCGAAGGTGGCAAGGATCTGCTCGACCGGCGGCTTGTCGGACGGCGGCGGCTGCACGAAGCGGCGCGCCAGGTAGGCCGCGATCAGCGCGTCCTTGGACGGAAAATGGTTATAGAGCGTGCGTTTACTGATGCCGACCTCGGCGGCGATGGTGTCGACGCCGATGGCGCGGATGCCCTGCAGATAGAACAGGCGGTCGGCGGTCTCCAGAATCCGCTCTTTCATGGGCTGCTTTGCACGAGGGGAGGTCATCTGACGGAATAGACCCATGTTCTTGAGCATGTCTCGAAACGAGGGAAATACGACATTTGCGACAGCATAGGAATCTGTCAGGAATTGCCCTGGCGCCGGCTTGACAATGTCGCCGCTGACACTTTAATTACACAGGTCGGTGTAATCAAGCCCCGATCGACGGCAGGCCGCGGTTTTCCGATCCGCGAACCAAAGAAGGAACAACAACCATGCCCCTGCTGCAAGCCCTGCGTCCCACGCTTCCTATCCTGATCGGCGCCTCCCTGATGCTCTCGCTCAGCATGGGCCTGCGGCAGTCGCTAGGCATCTTCCTGCAGCCGCTGACGCATGACGTCGGCATCTCCGTCTCCGATTTTACCCTGGCGATCGCCGTGCAAAACCTGGCCTGGGGATTTTTGCAGCCGCTCGCCGGCGCCATGACGGTGCGCTACGGCTTTCGCACCATCATGGTGGTAGGCAGCGTGCTTTACGTCGCCGGGCTCGCGCTGATGGCTGGCGCGCAGGGCTTCCTCAGCGTCATGCTGGGCGCCGGCGTGCTGATCGGGACTTCGCTGGCCTGCACCGCCGCGGCAATTGCCATGTCGGTGGCAACGCGCGCGGTGCCGGCGACCGTGCGAAGCACGGTGCTGGGTATCGTCTCGGCGGCGGGCTCGCTTGGCGCACTGATGGCGGCGCCGATCGGCCAGATCCTGAATGAGGATTACGGCTGGAGAATCGGTCTGGTCGGCTTTGTCGTGCTGTCGCTGGCGCTGCTTCCGGCGGCCTGGTTCGCAGGCCGGGTTGACAAGATTCCGCTGCCGCCCCGCACCTCCGACCAGATCGCCGATACCTCGGCCGCGGTGGCGACCAAGATCGCGTTCGGCAATGCCTCCTTCGTGGTGATGACCTGCGCCTATTTCGTCTGCGGCATGCAGCTCGTCTTCATCACCACGCATTTGCCGTCCTATCTTTTGATCTGCGGCATGGACCCGATGCTGAGCGCGCAGACGCTCGGCGTCATCGGCGGCTTCAACGTGCTCGGCAGCCTGTTCTTCGGCTGGGCCGGCGGGCGCTGGAACAAGCTGGCGCTGCTCGGCGGAATTTACTTTTTCCGGTCGCTCGCGCTCGGCTGGTATTTTATCCTGCCGCCGACGCCGACCTCGACGCTGGTGTTCGGCGCAATCATGGGATTCCTGTGGCTTGGTGTCGGCCCGCTGGTCGCAGGCGCCGTCGCCGAGATGTTCGGGCTGCAATGGCAGGCGATGATCCAGGGGCTCGCCTTCATGAGCCATCAGCTCGGCAGCTTCATGGGCGCTTACGGCGGAGGGCTGATCTACGACACGCTCGGCTCCTACAACATGGCCTGGCGGGTCGGCGTGGCGCTGGGCCTCACCGCAGGCATCGTCCAGGTCGCGTTCGCGCTGATACGCCCGACCATATCGTCGCCGCCGGTGTTGCGGACGGCATAGCTCGGGTGCTGTTATCGTTCCCCGGATGCTGCGCAGCGCTCTTGCGGTGCGCTGCTGATCCGGGGTCCACTCTCTTGATGGGTCTGATGGGTCCCGGCTCTGCGGTGCACCGCTGAAGAAGCGCTGCACCGCGTCCGGGACACGGAGCAGGTGCAAAACAAAAACGGGGCCGCAAGGCCCCGCTGCAGTCAGTAGTGTTCCGCGATTCTTACTTGATCCAATTCTTATTTGATTTTGGACTCGCGGAATTCGACGTGCTTGCGCGCCACCGGGTCATACTTCTTCTTGACCAGCTTGTCGGTCATGGTGCGCGAATTCTTCTTGGCGACGTAATAGAAGCCGGTATCCGCCGAGGAAACCAGCTTGACCTTGATGGTGACCGCCTTGGCCATGTCAGAACCTCAAAATATTCGAAAAATTTGGCGCCGGCCCAAGGGCCGCATTTGCGGCGCAACCTAGCCGCTGAACGCCCGAAGTCAAGGTTTTGCATGCGAATAATCGGGTAAACCCGGCTATTTGCCTCTCAAGCCAGCCGCTTTTGGGCGGCTGGCCGGGAAGGCTGGAGTGTCAAGCGGGCCGTTCCGCCCGTCGCCCAATCCGCCTGAGTTGGCGGATTGAAAGCGCATGCAGAAGGATCGAACTCGGGACTGCGAACGCCGGAATGAGCACCGTTGGGTAGGTGCCCGCGAGCGAGGCCGGGATATCCAGGCCGAAGATCTGGAACGGCCCCGGGGAGCTCAGAGTGCCCAACGTTACCGCAACCGCAAAATCCAAAAGCCCGAAGATATTCCAGGCCATGGCGGCGCTTCGTCCTCGCTCGCTTCCAGACGCAAGCAACAACGCTACCGGCAACGCCATGATTCCCGTGAGCACATCGCCGATGCCGGCCGGCACGGCGAAAACTCCTGCTGCGGTCCCGTGCATCCAGTTGACGAGAAAAATGCCGCCGAAGATGCGATAGACCTGCAACGCAATCAGCCAGGGAGCCGGTGTTGCATCCAGGAACGCCGCGATCGATTTCGAGCGCAGCACAAAGAACAGCCCGATGATGACAGGCGCGAAAATCGCGATCGGCAGCCTCGGCAGGCGCACCACGCCGGGGATCGGCTGAAAGGCGCCGTTGATGGCCAGCGCCCAGACGACGGCGAGCCACAATGTGAAGGGGATGGTGATGGCAAGCCAGATGGTGATGCGCTTGCTCATCGAAAAATCCGTCCGTGACAGACCTAGCCATAGCCCCGCCAGGATCGCGGCATGAATCGCCAGACGCGTGACGGCCGATGGAATTCCCGTCGGCGCGAGACCCGGGAACATCAGATTGATCGCGATCCAGAGTGCGGCGAGCACTGTTCCCAAAAGAAGCAAGCCAACCGTTGCCGCGTGTGATTCCTGGGGCGCGGATCCGGCAGAGAGGGTTGTGCTCATGGCAGGGTCTCCCGTGGCTATAAGTTATGCGTAGACTATAAAATATATAGTCACAGGAAATGTGATCGTGTCAACTCCGGCGACGACAACGATGTTGTGAGATTCTTTCCCGGACCGCGCGCGGACGGCGTTGCCTCAGCGTGCCGGCGCGGGGCCGGCTATGCGGACGGCGACAGACGCGTCGGGGCGATCCTGACCCGAAAGGGGATCTCGGCGAAGCCTTGGTTACGCCCGTTTGCCGAAAGCGCCGTCAATCACCACGCAAGCTTGGGCCGTCAATCTTCAAAGAAGCGGTTTTTCGGCCGCGGCAGCCCGAGATTTTCCCGCAAGGTCTTGCCTTCATACTCTTTGCGGAAAATCCCGCGCTTCTGCAGCTCCGGCACGACCTTGTCGACGAAATCATCAAGCCCTGCGGGCAGGAACGGGAACATGATGTTGAATCCGTCGCTACCAAAACTGGTCAGCCATTCCTCCATCTGATCGGCGATGGTGGTGGGCGTGCCGACAAAGGCAAGCCCGCTAAAGGCGCCGACGCGTTGCGCCAGCTGGCGCACCGTGAGCTTGTCGCGCGCGGCGACGTCGACCAGGCGCTGGCGGCTGGTCTTGCTGGCGTTGCTTTCCGGTATCGGCGGCAATTGCCCGTCGGGATCGAAGCCGGACGCATCGGTGCCGAGGGCCACCGACAGCGAGGCAATGCCGCTGTCGTAGTGCACCATGCTGTCGAGCTTTGCGCGTTTTTCCTTGGCCTCCTCGACCGTATCGCCAACCACGACGAACGCGCCGGGCAGGATTTTTAGATGCTCGGGGTTGCGGCCGACCTTCTCCATGCGGCGCTTGATGTCCGCATAAAGCCTTTGTCCATCCGCAAGGCTGCCGCCGCCGGTGAATACGGCTTCCGCCGTCTCCGCCGCGAGCTGCCGGCCGTCATCCGAGGCGCCGGCCTGCACGATCACCGGCCAGCCCTGTACCGGACGGGCGATGTTCAGCGGCCCGCGCACCTTCAGATATTTCCCCTTGTGGTTGAGCACGTGCATTTTTGCGGGATCGAAATAGAGGCCGCGCTCGACATCGCGCACAAACGCGTCGTCGGCGAAGGAATCCCACAGGCCCGTGACCACATCGTAGAATTCGCGCGCGCGGCGATAGCGCTCGGCGTGCTCCATGTGGTCCTCCAGCCCGAAATTGAGCGCGGCATCGGGGTTCGACGTGGTGACGATGTTCCACCCGGCACGCCCGCCTGAGATATGGTCGAGCGAGGCAAAGCGGCGGGCGACATGATAGGGCTCGTCGAACGTGGTCGAGCCGGTCGCGATCAGGCCGATATGCTCGGTGGCGCTTGCCAGCGCCGAGAGCAGCGTGAACGGCTCGAACGATGTCACGGTGTGGCTGCGTTTCAAGGCATTGATCGGCATGTTCAGCACGGCGAGATGATCGGCCATGAAGAAGGCGTCGAACTTGCCGGCCTCGAGTTTTCTGATCAGTTGCTTGATATGCGCAAAGTTGAAATTGGCGTCCGGCCAGGCGCCGGGATAGCGCCAGGCGCCGGTATGAATGCTGACCGGGCGCATGAAGGCGCCGAGCTTGAGTTGACGTTTTGGCATCGCCCCATTCCATGTTTGATGTCGTTGCGATGGAGATAGGGATGCCCTGGCGCAAAGCCATCACGCGATCGCCAGAAGATTATTGCAATTTGCGGGACCGGAATAGACGCTCATTCCCGGCGCGGATTAAGCGTCGGGTCCATGGCAAAGCGCTGTTCGAGAAAGTCGATCATGACGCGGGTCTTTTGCGGCACGAACCGCCGTGAGGGATAGACCGCGTGGATCGGCTCGGGCTTGGGTTCAAAGCCGTCCAGCAGCACCACGAGACGGCCGGTCTCGATTTCATCGGTCAGATGCCAGATCGGCGCAAAGCCGATGCCAAGGCCGGACAGCATCGCCTCGCGTACGCCTTCCGAATTGCGGGTTCGCACCCGACCTGTGACCTCGACACTGACGGGTCCCTCGGGACCTGCAAAATGCCAGCGCACGCCGGCGGTGATCCCGGTAAAGGTGATGCAATCGTGCGCGGCAAGATCGCCCGGCCGCTTCGGCAAGGTTTTGCCGCGCAGATAGGATGGTGCGGCGACCACGACCCGCCGGGTCACGCCGATTTTTCGGGCGATCAGCGAATTGTCGGTGACCCCGCCGCTGCGAATGGCAAGATCGATGCCTTCCTCGACCAGGTCGGCGTGGGCGTCGTTCATGACGAGGTCGATGGTCACGTCAGGATAGCGCGCCAAAAATTCCTTCAGATGCGGGATCACGCGCAGCCGACCGAACACCACGGGCGTCGCCAGCCGCAACGCGCCCGAGGGACGCGATCGCCGTCGTCCCACCGCATCCTCGGCTTCGCTTACCGCCTCGATCGCAAGCTTGGCGCGCTCATAGAAGCCGCGGCCGTCATCGGTCAGTGTCAGTTTCCGCGTGGTGCGGGTGAACAGCCTCGTGCCGAGATGCTCCTCCAGCGCAGCCACCTGGCGGCTGACGGTTGGTTGGCTCGAGTTCTGCTCTTGCGCCACGCGGGTGAAAGAACCGGCCTCGACCACCCGGACGAAAGCGCGAAACAGGGAGATCGTGTCTGTCATTCATACACAATACGGATCAATCATATGCGATCAAGCCCATAACCACTATTCCATGGATGGATTATGTTTTCGGAGACGGCGTTGCCGCTCATTCAAAGGAGAGTGTCATGACCAAAAAGTTGGAAGGAAAAGTCGCAGTCATCACCGGCGGCAGCGCGGGCATTGGGCTCGCCACCGCCAAGCGGTTTGCCGAGGAGGGGGCCTATGTGTTCATTACCGGCCGCCGTCAGGCCGAACTGGATGCCGCCGCAAAAGAGATCGGTCCGAAGGCCGTGGCGGTGCGGGCGGATGCGTCAAACATCGCCGACCTCGCCCACCTCTTCGATACGGTGAAGGCGGCCAAGGGCCGGATCGACGTGCTGTATGCCAACGCCGGCATCTACGAGTTCACCCCATTCGGATCGATCACCGAAGATGCTTACGACAAGATGTTCGATATCAACGTGAAGGGCGTGCTGTTCACGGTGCAGCAGGCGGTGCCGCTGATGAAGGACGGCGGCTCGATCATCCTCACCGGCTCGGTTGCCGGCTCCAAGGGTTTTGAGGCCGCTACCGTCTACGGCGCCACCAAGGCCGCGATCCGTTCGTTTGCGCGGAGCTGGACGTCGGACTTGAAGGAGCGAAATATCCGCGTCAACGTTCTCAGCCCCGGCCCAATCCAGACGCCCGGATTTGACGTGTTTGCCAACGCTGACGTGAAAAAATACATGAAATCGATCGTTCCCCTGGGGCGCATCGGCACGGCCGACGAAATCGCCAAGGCCGCGCTGTTCCTCGCTTCCGACGATTCGAGTTTTGTGGCTGGCGTCGAGTTGTTCGTTGACGGCGGATCGGCGGCGATCTGAATGGCCGCGGAAAACGAGGCGTCGCGATGCGCCGTCTCTGCTCGCAACAATGGATCAGGCACCCAAAATATCCTTGTGCATCTTGCCGCCGTAGAAATGAAAAAACGGCACCGGTGCGTCGTGGCGCAGCGGCCCGGTCGCTAGCCGCCGTTCCAGCTCGCCCAGAACATTCTTTGTCATCGCATGCAGATCGGCCAGCGGTTTTGACCCGATCTCGACCCACACGAGTTCGACCAGCTCCGCATCAGGATGGATCACGCCCTCGACCCGATGGGTGATCGCTGAGGCGTCAGCGGTAAAGAAGCGGGTGTCGAAGCGCCGCACCCGGCCCGGCGGGGTGATCGCGCGCGCGATCAAAAAGAGTCCGGACGGATCGGGCAACAGGCCAGCATCCGAAAAAGGTTTCCACGCGCCTTCGAGTTTTGGCGCGGCGCCACCCGCCTTGCGGCCGAGGCAGAGGCCGGTCTCTTCGCAGGCCTCGCGGATCGCCGCAATGGCGAGCGATTTCCCACGCGAAGCCGTGATCTTCGGGCTGCCCTTCAGCAGATTTTGTTCGAGCTCTCTTGAGATCGACGCTGCCGCCGGCACGCGGTTGTCGGATTTATCGACGCGGCCGCCGGGAAAGACGAATTTCCCCGGCATGAACACCACCTTGTCGTGGCGCTTGCCGACCAGAAGCTTGGGCGTGGCGGAGCTGCGATCGACCAGGATCAGGGTGGCCGCGTCCTTTGGCCGGTAGTAGGGATGGTGATCGGCCTCTTTTTCTTCCGGCTTTTCCTGTGTTGCGGCGTTGGCGGCTTCGGTCATTCCTTCCCCATTCCGTTTTTTCTTGTCGTCAAATCAAACCGGCGGAATGTCGCCGGGTGCATTGTCGTCAAACCCGTGCATGCGCAACGCCCATTGCATGCCGACCACGGCGCCCTTCACGGGCTGGAGCAACGCGAGTGACAGAACGAGCGTAAGCGGCAGATAGGTGGCGAGTTGCAGCCAGACCGGCGGTGAATAGTCGGTTTCGATGAGAAGCGCCGTCGGCACCACGATGTGGCCGACGATGACGATGACGAGATAGGCAGGCAGGTCATCGGCGCGGTGCGGCGTAAAATCGAGGCCGCACACCGAGCAATTATTGTCGACTTTCAGAAAGGCGCGAAACAGTTTGCCTTCGCCGCAGCGCGGGCAGCGGCCGCGAAAGCCGCGCTTGATCGCGGTCCAGACGTCGCGCTTTTCGGTAACGCCGGTCTCGCGGGTCCATGTTTTGGGAGCGGTGTTCATGGTTTCCATGATTTCCCTCTCTTCGACTTGCCGGACTTGCCAGCCTTGGACATATCAGCCTTGGACGTATCAGCCTTGGACTTGCCAGCTTTGCCGATGTCCGGCTTGCGATGTTTTTCGCGCGGAGTTCGGCCCGGATGCGCCTTGCTCGCCTTGGGCTGCGGCCGCCGTTCGGCCCCGGAAGTCTCGCGCCTTCTGCGACCTGCTGCGATCTGGCCTTGCGAGAGCAGCTCGAAACGCAGCGCGCCGGCTACTGGAGCAGCTTCTACCAGACGGACGTCGACCACGTCACCCAGCCGGTGCATGGCACCGCTGCGCGAGCCGACGAGCGCGTGGCGGGTCTCGTCATAGTTGTAATATTCTGATCCGAGCGTGCGGATCGGGATCAGCCCGTCGGCGCCGGTATCTTCAAGCTTGACGAACAGCCCGGCGCGGGTGACGCCGGAGATGCGGCCCTGGAAGGTCGCGCCGATACGGTCGGCGAGATGATGGGCGATAAGCCGATCGGCAGTCTCGCGCTCGGCCTTCATGGCTCTGCGTTCCGTGACGGAAATCTGTGCCGCGACCTCACTTAAGCTTTCCGGCGTCTCGGTTTCCGGCAGCGCGCCTTCGCCAAGCCCAAGGGCGCGGATCAGCGCGCGGTGCACGATCAAATCGGCGTATCGCCTGATCGGCGACGTGAAGTGCGCATAGCGCCTCAAGTTCAGGCCGAAGTGGCCGTAATTCTCGGCGGAATATTCGGCCTGCGCTTGCGAGCGCAACACCACTTCATTGACCAGCGGTTGGTAATCCTGCCCCGCGACCTGCGCCAGCACGCGGTTGAACAGCGCGGGCCGCAGCGCGCCGCCTTTCGCGAACGGCAGATCGAGCGTCTTCAGAAATTCCTGCAAGGCATGAACCTTCTCCAGCGTCGGTTCATCGTGCACCCGATAGATCAGCGGCAGCGCCTTCCTCTCCAGCATCTCGGCCGCGGCGACATTGGCAAGGATCATGAATTCTTCGATCAATTTGTGAGCGTCGAGCCGTTCGGGCACGATCACGCGATCCACGGTGCCGTCGGCTTTCAGCAGGATCTTGCGTTCGGGAATATCGAGGTCGAGCGGATCGCGTTCGTCGCGCGCGCGCTTCGCCACGGCATAGGCCGCATAAAGCGGCTTCAGGATCGCCTCGAGCAGGGGACCGGTGACATCATCGGGCCGTCCGTCGATCGCGGCCTGCGCCTGTGCATAGTTCAGCTTCGCCGCCGAGCGCATCAACACGCGGTGAAAGCTGTGCGAGCGCTTGCGGCCGTCGGGGCCGATCACCATGCGCACCGCGAGCGCGCCGCGCGGCTCGCCCGGCACCAGCGAGCAGAGATCGTTGGAGATGCGCTCGGGCAGCATCGGCACCACGCGATCGGGGAAGTAGACCGAATTGCCACGGGTCAGCGCGTCGCGATCGAGCGCCGATCCCGGCCGTACATAGAAGGCGACGTCGGCAATCGCGACGTTGACGATATAGCCGCCCTTGTTGTTGGGATTGACATCGGCTTGCGCATATACCGCGTCGTCATGGTCCTTGGCGTCAGGCGGATCGATGGTGACGAGCGGGATGTCGCGCCAGTCTTCGCGCCCCTTCAACGCCGCAGGCTGCGCCGCTTCGGCTTCGCGCAGCGCGGCGGGTGAAAACGCCTGCGGAATCTCGTGGGCGTGGATCGCGATCAGGCTGACCGCCTTTTCGCTCGCGAGCGAGCCGAGCCGTTCCTTCACCTTGCCGGAGCCAAGCCCAAAACCGCGCGTCCGGACCAGGTCGACGCTGACGAGATCGCCATCCTGGGCGCCGCCCGTGTCGGCCTTGGCAATGTTGAGCTCGCGCCCGGCCTGTTTCTTGTCGACCGGAATAAGGCGTCCGCCGCCTTCGGGGACGCTGCGGAAGATACCAAGCACGCGGGTCTTGGCGTGATCGATGATCTTGATGACGCGGCCGCGATAGGCGGCGGCCTCGCCGGCGTCCGACCGCTCGACGCGCAGCAAAGCGCGGTCGCCGACACCGGCTGCGG
>JBATYU010000057.1:0-10308 GCA_049674245.1 Bradyrhizobium sp.
GCGTTTATCGCACCACGCATGCGCACATTGCGTACCATCACGTTCGGCGGCATTTTGCGCAGCCGCAATACTTTGCTCAGCCACAGTATTTTGCCCAGCCCTGGGACCCGCAGGTCGCGTCTTACCCGCAAGTCGCGTCTGGTCCGCACATCGCCCCTTACCCGCGGGTCGCGCACCGCGCGCGCGTGGCGCGCAGCGTGGCGCTAACGCGGTTGCGGCGGTTTGCCGATACGCAAGCGAGCGTGACGCCGAATGAGCCCGCAGGAGGAATGGCGATGTCGGGAGGTTCGTCGAGCCTCGTCATGGAAGCGCGCCACTACCTCGGCGGAAATCCGACCGGCCGCGGCAGCCTGTGGTGCGCGCGCTTCGCCAACATGGTGCTGGAGCGCACCGGCCATAAGGGCACCGGCTCCGACATGGCGAGCTCGTTCGCGCATTACGGCCAGCGCATCTCCGGCCCGCAGGTCGGCGCCATCGCGGTAATGGGCCGGCGCGGCGGCGGCCATGTCGGAATCATCACCGGCATCGATGCCCAGGGCAATCCGATCATGATCTCGGGCAATAACGGCAACCGCGTCCGCGAGGCCCCGGTCTCGCGCGGCCGGATCTATGCTTACGTGATGCCGAACTGAGGGACGAGCCACAGATGACCTCTCCCCCTCTCCACAGGGGGAGGGGTTTTTTGGAGCGCATGCTCAAAAACGAGTGCATGTCCGCAAAGACCACTCAAACCCCAGGCTAAGATCACTCAACTGGTCAATTCCAATCGAACAGCGACCTTTCGACAGCATCGACCCAGGGCGGCCATTGTAGTTTGCGGAACTCCGGCTGTAGGCTTGGCGACGAGCGTCTGAGTGAGGTTTGCGCGTATGGGCGTGGAGGTAGTCAGCGACTTCCTGGCGGGGGGCGGCGAGATGGGCGCTTTGACGAGAGGATTTGACTGGTCAAAAACGTCGCTCGGCTCTCCCCAGACATGGCCGCAAAGTCTTCGGGTTACGGTGCGGCTCGTTCTCACCTCGCGCCACCCGATGTTCATTTGGTGGGGACCGGAACTCATCCAGTTCTATAACGATGCATACCGCGAGACGATGGGGCCCGAACGGCATCCGAGCGCTTTGGGAGCACGGGGCCGCGATTGCTGGGATGAGATATGGGACATCATTGGCCCCCAGATCGAGTACGTCATGGCAGGTAGCGGGGCGACCTGGCATGAGGACCAACTGGTACCGGTAACGCGTCACGGTCGTCGCGAGGATGTTTGGTGGACGTACAGCTTTGGTCCAATCGATTTCGAAGGCAAAGTAGGCGGCGTCCTTGTCGTCTGCAAAGATGTCACGTCCGAGCACATGGCAAAGGAAGCGCTGAACCTCATCAATGAGGAGCTAAAGCACCGCGTCAAGAATACTCTTACAGTACTCGGTGCCGTGGCGACCCAGACATTTCGGGACCCATCGAGCAAAGCCGATCTCGAAAAGTATCAAGGACGACTTGCTGCGTTCGCACGAGCACACGACTTACTTACCGCGGCAAATTGGGCTGCAGCTCCACTCCAAGATGTGATCAGCACTGCCCTGATCCCTTATAGGACAGGCGAAGGCCGGTTTACGGTCTCGGGTCCTCCACTTGTTGTCAAATCTCGACAGGCCCTCGCTCTGTCCTTGGCAATCCACGAGCTTGCGACCAACGCTTTGAAGTATGGCGCTCTGACTGTGACGAGCGGCCACGTGTCGATTACATGGACATCCGAAGATCAGGAGGGTGAGCCAAAATTCGTTTTCGTCTGGAAGGAATTTGGTGGCCCACCTGCGTCGGAACCCGCCGGTGTGGGCTTTGGTTCGCGCCTCATTTCTCGGGTACTACAAGACGATTTCAGTGGCTCCGTTGAAGTGTCGTATGGATCAACCGGACTCATTTGCCGCCTGACGGCCCCCCTGGATAATCTAGAAACTTCCCCAGAATAGCGCGTGAAAGCTCTTTTACCCGAGCCACGGTGTCGCCAACCCTAAGACGGGCAAGCGGCCTTTTCGGCAAGAGGGGCGGACGCGTCGTCACGGACGTTGAGGCGGGATGCGGTGGACGCTTGGGTCGCGCCAGACGAGCGAGGCTTGAAGCGGACGGCTAAGGCGTGTGGTCCTGATCTCGCGACGCTAGGATCAAGTCTCGCTCGGGTCGACCAGCGAGGCGACGGTGGCTAAAGAGCCCGGACACCGGGGAGAGCGCGCTATACGCCGTTAAAACCATTGCGCGGGGAAGGCCGGGTCGGCCGGTTGAACCTGTAGTGACTACGCTTGTGTGCTTTACCTTACATGCACGCCAGGCTGCGGGTGCAGCCTGCACCCGGCCTCCCTGCGCCCTCTGTTATGGGAGGGTGATCTTCGCAAGACCCGGGCGCGTTTCGCGCCGCGGGAATGCCGGGTCGCGTCTCTGCTCTTTGAAAACTTGATCGGGAAATGCCTCACGTTGAAAACTTGATCGGGAAATGCCTCACGTTAGCTCCGGCTCTTCATCCGCGATCTTGTCGCCGACGCCGATGGTGCCGCCACGGATCACCTCGGCATAGATGCCGCATTCGGCATGGCCCAGGCGGCGCATCAGGGTCTGGGGGATGTTGAGGTCGCGCGTGGCAGTCTCGGGGTCGACATTGACGGCGGCGCAGCGCGTGATCCGTTTCACGACCTTCAGACGCGCATCGCCGATCGCCAAGGTTTCGCCGAGCAGCTCGAACTCGTGCCAGGCCGGCCATCCCCGGACATAGAGGTTGGCGCGAAACCGCAAGGGATCAACTGACGTGTAGACCATGTTCTCGATCGCCCGGAGGCTGCCGAGATTGATGATCGAAACGACCTTTCGGGCGAGGTCCGAAAATCGGTAGCCCGGGCTGGTGAGAATCTTTGGCGGTCCCTTGATGTCGCCGGCGTAGGTCCTGGCGAAGAAGCGCTCGATGGCGGCCCGCCCGTCGACGGTCTCGAGATCGCCCTTCGCCAAAATCTCGCCATTTCGGCGGATGGTCAGGGTGTGGTTCGCATCCTCGAAATGCGTGTGCAGGGCGGCCAGCCATTCGTCCCGCATCAGCATCAGGAAATGGGGTTTTGCCAGCCAGGCGGGAGCTGCAGGATCAAACCCGCTCGGCCCGTTCTCGATGGCATAGCGTCGGTCAGCGGGAAGCATCTCGCCGACATCGAGCGCGACGTTTGCCAGCGGCTCCGGGGAAAGGCCTTTGACGGGGTAGCGGTAGATTGCGTCGATCGTCGCGAACAATGGCATCATCCGCTGGGTTTAGCCCGCCCATTCATCGGGTCGGCGCGAACACAGGCGCGAGCTGCCGGCCTAGCTTGGCCTTGCCGCGCCGGGCGCGTCCAGGAAACGTTGCATAAAGATCAGGTCGAGCCAACGGCCGAATTTGCGCCCGACCTCAGGCATGCGCGCGACTTCAAGGAAGCCGGCACGCTCATGCAGTCGGATCGAGGCCATGTTGCCGCCGTCGATGCCGGCGATCAGCACATGCTTGCCGAGCGCGCTTGCCGCAGTGATCAGCTCGCCGACGATGGTGCGCCCAAGGCCGCGCCCGCGATGATCGGCGTGAATGTAAACACTGTGTTCGACGCTATGGCGATATCCCGGCCAGGCCCGGAAATCGCCGAACGTGCCGTAACCGAGAACGGTCGAACCTTCGGTCGCGACCAGAACCGGGTAACCAAGTCCTCGGCGGGCATTCATCCACGCGAGCCTCTCCGCCTCGGTATCCCGCTTCTCAGTCCACACCGCGGTGGAGGTGGCAACCACCTCGTTATAGATCGCCGTAATTTCGGGAATGTCCTGCTCCGTGGCTGGCCGGATCGTCATCAGCACGCCCCCAAGCCTTTTGCTTGTGTTGTCAGGATGTCCAATATATAAGACGATATGTCAACTAAAGAGGATGCAATTAAAGAAGATGACGGCTCGGCTCTCGCGCAGCGAATTCGCAGCGAGCGAGAAGCCAAGGGATGGTCGCTCGCCGGTCTCGCCGAACGAGCCCACGTCTCCAAGGCCATGCTGAGCAAGATCGAGCGTGGCGAGGCGAGCCCGACCGCGGCAACATTGTCTCGGATAGCCACCGCCTATGGTCTCACGCTGGCGGCGCTGTTCGAGCCTGTCGGCGCGAGAAGCCCGCGCCTGCTGCGCGCGAAGCAACAGCCACTTTGGCGCGATCCGAAAACGTCGTACCTGCGGCGCCAGGTCTTTCTGAGCCGCTCCAATCCACTGGAATTGGTGGAAATCGAATTGCCGGCGCGGCAGGAAGTCGGCTTCCCGGCAAGCGCATATCTGCTGGTTCAGCAGGTTGTCTGGGTCCTGACCCACCGCCTCACCATTATGGAAGGCGCCAATCGTCAGGAACTTGCCGCCGGCGATCGGTTGGAATTGGGCGCGCCGTCGGATGTCGTATTCCGCAACGAAGGCGCGCAGTCCTGCCGCTACCTGGTGGCCGCCATTCGGAAATGACCAGGCGCGCCACCGCACACGATTTTGTGAAGCGGCCTCTTCCGTTTCGACAAAGCCCTTCCCACATTCGCCCCAGGCCGGCGCGACCGTCGGCTCATGCGACCCGCCGGCTGGTTGAGGAAGGTCAATGCGGCCGCGCGGAAACCCAATGAAGATGTTGCGTCCGTGCCTTAGGGGCGGATCGGCAGGCTGAGGGAAAACCCGATGAATATTGAGAAATACACCGAGCGGGCGCGCGGTTTCATCCAGTCCGCGCAATCGCTGGCGGTGCGCGACGGACACCAGCAGTTTTCGCCGCTGCATCTTTTGAAAGTGCTGCTGGACGACAGCGAGGGCCTCGCCGGAGGCCTGATCGACCGCGCCGGGGGCAATTCGCGGGCGATCCTGAAAGCGACCGAAGAAGCGCTCAACAAGCTGCCGAAAGTGTCCGGCAGCGGCGCCGGACAGGTTTATCTCGCGCCGGAGCTCGCGCGCGCGTTCGACGCCGCGGAAAAGGCGGCCGAGAAGGCCGGCGACAGTTTTGTCACCGTGGAACGGTTGCTGCTGGGGCTGACGCTCGAGAAGGGCAGCGAGGCGGGCAAAATCCTGAGCAAAGGCGGCGTCACGCCGCAGAACCTGAATGCGGCGATCGAAGCCCTGCGCAAGGGCCGTACCGCCGATAGCGCGACGGCGGAGAACGCCTATGACGCGCTGAAGAAATATTCCCGCGACCTGACGCAGGCGGCGCGCGACGGCAAGCTCGACCCCGTGATCGGGCGCGACGAGGAGATCCGCCGCACCATTCAAGTTCTATCCCGCCGCACCAAGAACAATCCGGTGCTGATCGGCGAACCCGGCGTCGGCAAGACCGCGATCGTCGAGGGGCTGGCGCTGCGCATCGTCAATGGCGACGTGCCGGAGAGCCTCAAGGACAAGAAGCTGTTGTCGCTCGATCTGGGCGCGCTGATTGCGGGTGCGAAATATCGCGGCGAGTTCGAGGAGCGACTGAAAGCCGTACTGCAGGAGGTCACCTCCGCCGAAGGCTCGATCATCCTGTTCATCGACGAGATGCATACGCTGATCGGCGCCGGCAAGGCCGACGGTGCAATGGACGCGTCCAACCTCTTAAAACCTGCGCTGGCACGGGGCGAACTGCATTGCATCGGCGCGACCACGCTCGATGAATACCAGAAGCATGTCGAAAAGGACGCCGCGCTGGCGCGGCGCTTCCAGCCGATCTTTGTCAGCGAGCCCTCGGTCGAGGATACCATCTCGATCCTGCGCGGGCTGAAGGACAAATACGAGCAGCATCACGGCGTGCGCATCACCGATTCCGCGCTGGTGGCGGCGACCACGCTGTCGAACCGCTACATCACCGACCGCTTCCTGCCCGACAAGGCCATCGACCTGATGGATGAGGCCGCGGCGCGGCTGAAGATGCAGGTCGATTCCAAGCCGGAAGAACTGGATTCGATGGATCGGGAAATCATCCGGCTCAAGATCGAGCAGGAGGCGCTGAAGAAGGAAAGCGACGCCGGCTCCAAAACCCGCCTGCAGGCGCTGGAAAAGGAGCTTGTCGACCTCGAGGAGAAGTCGGCGGCGCTGACGGCGCGCTGGAGCGCGGAAAAGAACAAGCTGTCGAATGCACAGAAGCTCAAGAGCGAACTCGATGCCTTGCGCATCGAACTCGCCAATGCACAACGCCGCGGTGAATTCCAGCGCGCGGGCGAGCTCGCCTATGGCAGGATCCCCGAGCTTGAGAAGAAGCTTGCCGAGATCGAGGCCAACGAAAACGCCGGCGAGATGATGGAGGAAGCCGTCACCGCCAATCACATCGCGCAGGTGGTGTCGCGCTGGACCGGCGTTCCCGTCGACAAGATGCTGGAAGGCGAAAAGGACAAGCTCCTGAAGATGGAGGAAAGCCTCAGCAAGCGCGTCGTCGGCCAGGCTGAAGCCGTGCATGCGGTTGCAACCGCCGTGCGCCGGTCGCGCGCGGGCTTGCAGGACCCGAACCGCCCGATGGGCTCGTTCATGTTCTTAGGGCCCACCGGCGTCGGCAAGACCGAGCTGACCAAAGCCTTGGCGGAATATCTGTTCAACGACGAGACCGCGATGGTCCGCCTCGACATGTCCGAATACATGGAGAAGCACTCGGTGTCGCGCCTGATCGGCGCACCTCCCGGCTATGTCGGTTATGACGAGGGCGGCGCGCTCACCGAAGCGGTGCGGCGGCGGCCGTATCAGGTGGTGCTGTTCGACGAGATCGAGAAGGCGCATCCCGACGTCTTCAACGTGCTGCTGCAGGTGCTCGACGACGGCCGCCTGACCGACGGTCAGGGCCGCACCGTGGACTTCCGCAACACGCTGATCATCATGACCTCGAACCTTGGTTCGGAATTTTTGGTCAACCAGCCGGAAGGCGAGGACACGTCCGCGGTGCGCGAGCAGGTGATGGGCACGGTGCGGGCGCATTTCAGGCCTGAGTTCTTAAACCGCGTCGACGAGATCATCCTGTTCCATCGCTTGCAGAAGAGCGAAATGGGCCGGATCGTCGAAATCCAGTTCGCTCGCCTGCAGAAGCTTTTGGAGGAGCGCAAGATCGTGCTCACGCTCGATGCCGCGGCGCGCGACTGGCTGGCCGCCAAAGGCTGGGATCCCGCCTACGGGGCGCGTCCCTTGAAGCGAGTGATCCAGCGCAATCTGCAGGATCCGCTGGCCGAGATGATTCTCGCGGGCGAGGTGAAGGACGGCGACCGCGTCGTCATTTCGGCGCAAGGCAATGTGCTGACCTTCAACGGCAAGGCGCCGCAAACCGCCGAGATCGCGCAGTTCGAGGCGCCGGTGCCGAAACGCAAGCTGCACTGACGTATGGCTAATGCGGGTGTCGACGAGACGGGCCGTATTGCAACGTAAGGATGTACCGCGTTCAGAGGGTGTGTTGAAAAAGTTACACGCCCTGCGATTTATCGCCTTGGCTGCAAGGCAGCGCTTGGCGATCTTCCGGACTCGCCCACGACAATTGATGCCGGAGATTTCACGCCCAGTCCGACGCCGAACGTCAACAAGCCGGTGCCGACCAAGGGAACGGAGATCTTCATCGCGAAAGCCCCGAGCATTATGGGGAAGCCGATCGCAGACTTCGGCCTCAAGGATTTCCAGGCGGCAGGCATCCTGGGTAATATCGGCGAGGAGTGCGATGGCTTCCGGGAGATGCAGGAAAAGAAGCCAATCATTCCCGGCTCGAAGGGGGGCCTTGGCTGGGCACAATGGACCGGTCCTCGCCGCACCCTGTTTGAACTCTTCTGCACAAACGCGGGTTTGTCGCCTTTTGAAGATGCGGCCAACTACGGCTTTCTGAAGGAGGAGTTGAACACAAGCCAGTCGGCAGCCCTCACCGCTGTACAGAAGACTCCTAATATCTCGAAAGCCGTTCGGCAGTTCGAGGGGACATTCGAGCATGCCAAATCTGGTCTGGAGCACTTCGATCGCCGCGACCAGTGGGCCGATCTCGCCATTCAAAGCTTCCGAGCGAATATGAGTGGAATGGTGCCTCCCGCAATCGCCAAGATCCTGGATCCGGATCTCGTCTTTCGCGTCGTAGGACAGGCGAACTTGGGAACTTCGGCATTCTATGTGATCGATCAATTCACCGAGAATGGCGGCCAGGTCCTGGTCAAGCAGGATGGCAATCAGACTCCGGTCATTCTGGTCAGCGATACCTCGATCTTCCCGCTCCAGCCCGGCCTCGTTCCGCCCTCTGTCGCCGCGCAGCTTTCTGCAACCTTCGATGCGTCCGCAGGGGAAACCGGGCCAGTTCAGGTGCCGGCTCCGGCGACCGACGCCGAGGTCAGCGCCCGAATTTTTGCAGCCGCCAAACAAACCGATGAATCGCTGGTGACGCGCAATGCGCCCAACACAAATCACGGGCGTCGGGCCTGTGCCTTTGCCGTGAACGCAGTCGTGAAGCAGGCGAGCGGCAGGCCCATCGGCGGCGGAAACAGCACCGCCGATATGGGCGAAGTTCTCGCGACAACCCAGACGCAGGTGTCGGAAGCGCAGATTACCGCCGGCATGATCATCATCTCGCCCACCCATGGCGGCAATGTCGGTCATGTCGGGATCGTGGGAGAGGTGACCAATCCCGTTTCGGCAACGGTGATCTACTCGAACAGTTCGAAACGAGGGGTGTTCTCGCACACGTTCAAACTCGGAGGATGGAAGGCGTTCTACCGGGACCGAAAGGGACTTCCGGTGTTCTTTTACGCCATCAAGAAGTGACGCACGCCTTGCATGGGACGCATCGTGCAGAGCGTCGGCGGAATGTGGCTGAGCTCTGAGCTCCGGGAAAGACGCTATGGGGCAGAAAAGCGTTCGGCCATCGGCGCCGCTCGACTAGATTGCTCGGCGGGCGTCACCCTTTAGCTCGCCGACGATGCACCCGATCACGGCAGGGTGGGTCAGCGCCGTCATTCCTGGCTCGCGACAGGGACGGTTTCCTCATCCTCCTCCGCTTCAAGTTCGGAGAGGATTTCGATGAGTTCGCCGACGCGTCCGCTCGGCAATGGCTTGCCGGCATTCATCAGCGATTCGTCATTGGCGATCCAGGCTTGCGCCTCCGCAAGCTCGTCCAGGGTTGCACCAGCGCCGATGATCTCGGCGATGGTGACATCATCGGCCCGGCCAACCGCCTTGACCACGTCGTCTCGCGTGACGCGTCTCATGACTTCTCACCTCTTTAAGCTAGCGCGCCCCGCACGCCGCTCGCGCGGACGGGGGGCGCAAGGGCCTTAGCGGCCCGTCGTAAGCCGCGGCGGAAACTGGTGCAGCAGCCAGAGTTCGACTGCCGCTAGGATCGCGACCGCAATGCCGATCACCACGTGGACCTTCATCGCCGTGCCACCCTGGAAGCCCAATACCCAGGGCGATACCAGCGTCTACAATCCAACGATCAGGTTCAGCCGTTCTTCCCAAACCGCGAAGGCCGCAAGCGCAGCGACCGCGAGTATGGCGATGACGACACCGACGATATTGGCGTTTTCAGCGACCCTTCCGTCGAAGCCGAACATCCAGGGCGTTCGTCCAATTCTCCATGACACCCTCCGTTGAAAGTTCCCCTGCAGCGGTCAAACGAAGAGCTGCCGGGCCGGTTCGCGCGCGGCTCAAAGATAGCTTGATGAAACCAGCGGCCGGAGGCGCCGGTTCAACCAGGGGAATGTTGCGCGTCACCGGTTGCTGGTCTGCCGCACGCCGGGACCGCCGGTGGCATCCGAGATGCGCGCGCCGCCGCCACGGCCGGCCATCTGCGCATCGAGCCGGTCGCGTTCCTTCTCGAAGCCCGCCATGACTGGGCCTTCGAGCGAGCGGCCGCGCGGCAATTTGATACGCATCGGATCGACGAAGCGTCCGTTGACCAGGATTTCGTAGTGGACGTGGGCGCCGGTCGACATGCCGGTCGATCCGACGAAGCCGAGGATCGGATGGCGCCGCGCGCCGAAGCCCGATCGCATGATTGCGCTGCCGACCGGCTTGCGCACCAGGAACTTCTTCGCGCTCTTGCCGGTCTCGTCATAGTAGTCGACCACCGCATCGTCGGGGGTCTGGAACCGATAATATTTCTTGGTTTCACCGCCGACGGTCAGCGAGGCGAACAGCACCTC
Source organism: Bradyrhizobium sp. (assembly GCA_049674245.1). Taxonomy (GTDB): domain Bacteria; phylum Pseudomonadota; class Alphaproteobacteria; order Rhizobiales; family Xanthobacteraceae; genus Bradyrhizobium. The sequence continues at coordinate 10,116 of JBATYU010000057.1, forward strand.
GCTCTTGTCGCTGGCGTTCGCGCCTTCGTCTTCGCCGGCATAGAACACGTCGAAGGAGTCGCCGGGCTGCACCTTGCGCTGGAAGTCGACGTCGTAGGAATAGATCTTGACCATGTCCTCGATGACGCTGGCCGGCACCTTGTTGCGCAGCGCGGTCTCGTAAATGCTCTGGTAGAGCCGCACACCGCTGCCG
>JBATYU010000058.1:0-4195 GCA_049674245.1 Bradyrhizobium sp.
TGTCACGAGCCTCCAGCCCTGCCGGTTACCCGGCCGAACCGCTCGTCAGCTACCAGATCAATCGACAACTCTCTGGGTGGAATCTTCCTCCACTAGTGATCCGCGCCTTCGGGGCGCACTGCCAAGAGGAGACTTACCGGCAATTAACATTCCCATCTCGATAGAAGCGAAAGCGGTGTTAGCCTTGAATAAAATGCTCAAGTTGGTCAATGGTAAATTTTTGATCACTGATGATACTTTTCACCAGATCACCAATCGAGACTAATCCAATCTCCTTTCCCTGCTCAATGACAGGAAGATGGCGGACCCTCTTGTCGGTCATAATCGCCATACATTCCTCCACTGACTGATCAGGCTGCGCATACAGTACTTCGTTCTCCATAATATCTCGGACGCGAGTTGCAGGCGATGTGCGGCCCTTCAACACCACGTTTCGCGCATAGTGTCGTTCTGTAATGATACCCACGATTTTGCCGCCCTCCATCGCGACCAAGGAACCAATGTCCTCATCCGCCATTTTACGCATTGCGTCATACACCGTGCTTTCTGGGCCTACTGAACAGATCTTGTGGCCCTTTTCACGAAGCAATTGTCTAATCGTTGTCATGTGACGTCACCTCCCAAAGGACGATACGCCATGAGATTTGCGCGGACGAATTCTTCGCCAGGTTCCTGCGCCGACACATTGATCCAGATCATTACCATTGGGTCAGACCGCATACCCCGCCACGATTGTAACGCTTCAACTCGGCCTCGGGTGCTTGCCGACAATTACCCCTCTAGCGTAAATCCAACTCGCAAGGTGACCTGGTAATGGCGAACAGACCCATTTTCGATATGGCCTCTGGTTTGCTCGACTTCGAACCATTTCATATTTCGAATAGTCTTTGATGCGCGGGTTATGGCGTTCTGAATGGCATCTTCGATATTTTTTTCGGAAGATCCTACGAGTTCTAAGATCTTATAAACGTGATCTTTTGTTTCAATAGTATCTGGCATGGCGAACCTCCGTTGTAGTGTCAGTGAGCAATCAGACTTATCTTCTTCTGCGTCACTTCGTAACGGCCAGCCGATGAAAATGAGGGATCAGTGACCGTTATCTACGTTTCGCACGTCTCCGCCAAGTTAGTTGGCTTGGGCGGGTGTGCCGTTCTCGGATGATGGTCATGAAGAAATACGGCGAAGCTATATCTCAAGAGAGGATTGTCGGGAACAGCAGCCTCAAAGAGTTTTTCCTGCATATCACGCGGTAGGTCTGGCCAAAGTTTAAATGCTGCGTGGCCTAACAACAGCTCAAAGTCCTTGGACAAGTTATTCATATGCCACCTTTGGCTCATGATTGAGGGCTCAACAGCAGCCCCGGAAGCGGCCTTTGCCGACAGCGTAGCGAGCGTTCTGGCGCTCCACGAAGAATTCTTCGTACGTCATGATAGGCTCGTCCGGATGCGTCTGCCGACGATGCTCCACGTAAGTCTGATAGTCGGGAATGCCGACCATCAGACGGGCGGTGCGTACCGACCATTCTTTCAGTGTCATGATGTCAGGCAAGGTTCGCTCCCGGGATGTTCGCCGGCAGGCCGATTTCGATGGCGGTGATCTTTGGATCGCCCAATGCCCGGCGTATGGCAATGACACCGTAGACTATCATCGCTAGCACCACCGTGACGAACAGCGCAGACAGTGTGGCGTCGACGTAATCGTTAACGATGACGCGGTGCATCTCCGCCATCGTCTTCGCCGGTGCCAGGATCTTGTCCGCCGCCGCGGCGTCGCCGAATACCCGCGCGTGGGCAACGAAGCCAATCGCCGGTTCGGTGCTGAAGATTTTCTGCCACCCCGCCGTCAACGTGCATACTAGGAGCCATAAGGTAGGCACGACCGTAACCCAAGCGTAACGCTGGCGCTTCATCTTGAACAGTACGACCGTGCACAGGATGAGCGCGATCCCTGCCAGCATCTGGTTGGAGATGCCGAACAGTGGCCACAGCGTGTTGATGCCGCCCATTGGATCGATTACTCCCTGGTAGAGGAAGTAGCCCCAGGCGCCGACCGCCAGCGCCGATCCAACTAGGTTGTTTCCCCACGACTCGGTCTTCCGGAATGACGGCACTACGCTGCCGATCATATCCTGAATCATGAAGCGGGCGACGCGGGTGCCGGCGTCGACGGTGGTGAGGATGAACAGCGCCTCGAAAAGGATGGCGAAGTGGTACCAGAGCCCCATCAAAACGCGGCCGCCGAACATACCGGACAGGATGTGTGCCATGCCGACCGCGAGTGTCGGGGCGCCGCCGGTGCGCGACAGCAGTGTCTTCTCGCCGACGTCCTGGGCGATCTGGCCGATCATGTCGGGGGTGACGATGAAGCCCCAGCCGGAGATCACCTCCGCCGCCTGCGCGGCGGTGGTGCCAATCACCCCGCTCGGGCTGTTTATGGCGAAATAGATTCCGGGCTCGAGCACAGTCGCGCCGATCATCGCCATGATGGCGACGAAGGATTCCGTTAGCATGGCGCCATAGCCGATGAAGCGGAGCTGGTTCTCATTCTCTACCATTTTAGGGGTCGTGCCCGAGGCGATTAGCGCATGGAAGCCGGATACCGAGCCACAGGCGATGGTGATGAACAAGAACGGGAATAGGCTGCCCGACCACACCGGGCCGGTGCCGTCGATGAACTTGGTGACCGCCGGCATCTTCAACTCTGGCTGGACCAAGATGATGCCGACCGCGAGCAGCGCCATTGTGCCGACCTTGAGGAAGGTCGACAGATAGTCCCGTGGCGCCAGCAGTAGCCACACCGGCAGCACCGAGGCGACGAAACCATACCCGATGATGATCAGCGCGAGCGTCTCGCCGCGCAGATCAAACCATGTTGCGATCGCCGGGTTTTCCGCCACGGTACGGCCGTAGATTAGCGACGCAAGCAGCAACACGACGCCGATCACCGACATTTCCGCGATGCGGCCGATCCGGATGAAGCGGGCATAGACGCCCATCAGCATTGCAATTGGAATGGTGCTGAACACCGTGAAGGTGCCCCACGGACTGCCAACCAGCGCCTTAACAACAACCAGCGCCAGCACGGCGAGCAGAATGACCATGATCAGCAGCACGCCAACGAGCGCAATGCCGCCGGCAACCGGCCCCATTTCAGAGCGCACCATGTCGCCGAGCGAGCGGCCGTCACGCCGGGTGGAGAGAAAGAGCACAGTCAGATCCTGCACCGCACCGGCGAAAACGACGCCGGCCAGAATCCATAGCGTGCCAGGCAAGTAGCCCATCTGGGCGGCGAGCACCGGACCAACCAGGGGACCGGCGCCAGCAATTGCCGCGAAGTGGTGACCGAACAGCACATAGCGGTTGGTCGGCACGTAATCGAGGCCGTCATTGTGTTGGTAGGCAGGGGTCTGCCGCGTAGGGTCGACGCCTAGTACCTTTTCGGCGATGAACAGCGCGTAAAAGCGGTAGGCGATGAAGTAGATGCACACCGCGGCGATGACGAGCCATGCCGCGTTGACGCTCTCGCCTCGGCTGAGTGCGACGATCCCGAAAGAAAGCGCACCCAGCGTGATCACTGCGGCCCAGAGCAGCTTTGACTGAAGGCCATTTCCCTTGATGGCGAGCGAACTCATATCTCCCTCCACATCGGCGCAGGGCCGGCTTGGTCCAATTTCTGACGTGGGGCCAATTCGGTCGGCAGTTCATGATTTCCCCGCCGAAAGAGCCCGCGTTGATTCGGATCAAACTCTGAGCAATATAAAATGGAGTGCGGCAACGACGAGTGCAGCGCAGCAAGCAGCCCAGGCAACACCACACGCTGCGATTGAGCGTTACGGTATGGCAGTAGGTGCTTTTCCTGATCTGACGGTGAGCAAAAACCAAAACTGATCAGTGCGCCCATGTCCGCTCGGGTCAAAATCGGAGGAACTCAGATTGAGGATATCTCTTCTGCTCTGCCCCCAATACCGGACATCGCGCCGTACTATGACGGAGCCGCACGCTAGCTGGCGAGAGTAACCCGACTAACCGCGGCTGCCCCCCCGTAGCGCTAAATCGCGGCCAGTCGCGGGTTCTGTCGGCTTAACGTGTGGTAGGCTGCAGCATCATAGTGCCACGGCGAATGAATAGTGCCCATCGTCATCGGCCGTGGCGCGCCAATCTACGCTAAAGCATGCCACCATGACCGTTGGTCACCA
>JBATYU010000059.1:0-7351 GCA_049674245.1 Bradyrhizobium sp.
CGCAGACGGTCTGGACCGACCTGTTCTACGCCGTTGAGCGCTGGGTCGAAGGCGACCGGCGTGAGCGGATTAGGGCCGATGCGGCGGGCATGAGCGCCAACCGCGCCGCAAGGCGCGTGTTGAAACACTCAATCTGGCTCGTGATCGCCTGGTGGACCGGCGGCGCGTGGGTGCTTTACTTTGCCGACGCGCCGACGCTGGTCAAAGAACTCGCCACATTCCAGGCGCCGGCGATCGCCTATATCTGGATCGGCATCCTGACGCTTTCAACCTATGGGCTGGCCGGCTTCATGCGCGAGCAGGTCTGCGTCTACATGTGTCCGTGGCCGCGCATCCAGGCGGCGCTGACGGATGAGTGGGCGCTCAACGTCACCTACAAATATGATCGCGGCGAAGCCCGCTGTTCGCTGAAGAAATCGATTGATCTGCGGGCACTCGGCGAGAAGGTCGGCGACTGCATCGATTGCAACCAGTGCGTGGCGGTCTGTCCCACCGGCATCGATATCCGCGACGGAGCCCAGCTTGGCTGCATCCAGTGTGGGCTTTGCATCGACGCCTGCGATTCCGTGATGAAAAAGATCGGCCGCGAAACGCGCCTGATCGGTTACGACAACGACATCAACATTCAACGCCGGGTGGCCGGGAAACCGGAGATCTTCAAACCTTTCCGTGCCCGCACCGCCGTCTATGCGTCTCTGATCGTCGTGGTCTGTTCCGTGATGCTCTATGCGCTGATGACGCGAACGCTGCTCGACGTCAACGTGCTGCACGATCGCAATCCCGTGGCGGTTAAGCTCAGCGACGGTTCGATCCGCAACGGCTATACCTTGCGTTTCCTCAACAAGCGCGGATTCGATCGCGTGATCGCGGTCGACATTGACGGCCCGCCCAATGCGCAAGTCCACATCGTCGGTGTCGATTCGGTGACCCCGGACCGGCCGATGATCGTCCTGGGCCGCGACCAAACCACCGAGCTGCGCGTGCTGGTGACGGCGCCGTTCAGCGAACAGCCGGAAAAATCCTCACCGGTGACGTTTCGCGTGACCGACATCGGGCTCGGCGAGGTGGCCGCCGCCACCGATCATTTCGTGACACCTTGAAGCCAAGGTTTAAGCCAAGTCCGCCGAGGAACCGAAATATGACAGCATCTGCTCCCACCGTGCGACCGCTGACCGGGCGCTTCGTTTTCATGGCCGTGGTGTCGTTCTTTGCCGTCGTCATCGGCGTCAATTTGGTGATGATGCGCCTGGCCATCACCACCTTGCCGGGCACCGCAGTCGTTAGCGCCTATAGCGCCGGCCTCGCTTACCAGCGGGAAATCGTGGCGGCCCGCCAGCAGAATGCCAGGGATTGGAAGGTGGATGCGCATATCGAGCGCAAGCCCGACGGCGCCGCCGTCCTGAGCGTTCGTGCCCAGGACCGCAGTGGGGCTCCTCTCGCGGGCCTTGCCCTCTTCGCAAGGCTTGAGCGCCCCACCGACCGGCGCGCCGACCGGGCCTTCGAAATCGCCGAGAGCAGCGGGGGCAGCTATCGCGGCACGGCGCAAAGTGTCGCGTCGGGGCAGTGGGACCTGATGATCGAGGCCGACGCTGACGGCAAGCGAATGTTCCTGTCGCGCAACCGGATCGTCCTGAACTGACGAGTGAGAGCCATGTCATCGACGTTGGATTTTTCGCACTATTTGAAAAGCCCCGGGGCCGGCCTGCTCCATCTCGATCTCGCCGTCGAGGGCATCAATTGCGCCGGCTGCATGGCCAAGATCGAGCGCAATCTGTCGAAGATCCCAGACGTGACCTTGGCGAGGGTCAATCTGACTGATCATCGTTTGGCGCTGGAATGGCGGGCCGGATCCGTCGATCCGGCGATGTTCGTCGATCGCCTCGCCTCGCTTGGTTACAAGGCCTACCCGTTCGAGCGGGCAGGCGCGGAGACGCAGGAGGCGGAGCGTGCGAGGTCGCTGCTCCGTCGGCTCGGTGTTGCCGCGTTCGCGGCCATGAACGTGATGATGCTGTCGATACCGGTCTGGTCCGGCAACGCCAGCGATATGCTTCCCGAACAGCGCGATTTCTTTCACTGGCTGTCGGCGCTGATCGTGCTGCCGGCCGCCGCCTATTCCGCCCAGCCGTTCTTCGCATCGGCCTGGAGCGCGCTTCGCGCACGCGGCGTCAACATGGATGTGCCGATCAGCATCGGCATCGCTCTCGCGCTTGCGATGTCGCTGGTTGAGACGGCCTCCCATGCAGACCATGCCTATTTCGACGCCGCCATCATGCTGATCGCCTTCCTGCTCGCCGGCCGCTACCTCGACCAGAACATGCGGCGGCGTACCCGCGCGTTTGCCGGCAATCTCGCTGCGCTCAAGGCCGAAACGGCCACTAAATTCATCAACGACGGGGAGATCAGGACGCTCCCCATCGCTGCGATCAAGCCGGGGGATATCGTGCTGCTGCGTCCCGGCGAGCGCTCGGCGGTCGATGGCAATGTGATCGAGGGACGATCCGAGATCGACCAGAGCCTGATCACGGGAGAGACGCAGCCCACCCTGGCGGTGCCCGGCAGCGCGGTTTTCGCCGGCACGCTGGTTCGATCGGGTGCGTTGCGCGTCCGCGTTGCCGCGGCGTCGGAAGCGACGCTGCTGGCCGAGATCTCGCGCCTGCTTGAGAATGCGTTGCAGTCGCGCTCGCATTATCTTCGTCTCGCCGAGCGGGCCTCGCGGCTTTATGCGCCGGTGGTGCACGCGGCTGCGCTCTTGACCATGCTGGGCTGGCTGCTTTATGGCGCGACCTTGCACGATGCCATCGTCACCGCGATCGCGGTGCTCATCATCACTTGTCCCTGCGCGCTCGGCCTCGCCATTCCGGCGGTGCAGACCGTGGCTTCAGGCGCGCTGTTCAGCTCGGGCGTGCTGCTGAATTCCGGCGACGCGATCGAGCGTATCGCGCGGGTCGATCGGGTGATCTTCGACAAGACGGGTACGTTGACCCTGCCTGAGCTCGATGTTGCCAATGCCGCCAACATCCCCGCGGATATATTTGACCTGGCGGGCCGCGTGGCGCTCTCCAGCCGCCATCCGGTGGCGGCCGCGGTCGCACGCGCCGCGGCGGCGAAATCGCCGCTGCCGGGGATAGAGGAAGAACCCGGGCAGGGCGTCCATGGCATGCTTGACGGACGAGAGGTCAGGCTCGGCCGGCCGTCTTATTGCCGCGCCGACGAACTTGCCAATGAGATTCTCAACCGAGATCCGGAGGCCTCCGTCGTGGCCTTCAGGCATGGTGAATCCTGCCATGTCTTTGCGGTACGGCAGCGCCTGCGTCCGGACGCGGCTGCGGTCGTCGAGACGCTGCATCAATACGGCATCGCGGTCGAGGTCCTGTCCGGTGATCGCGAGCCGGCCGTGCGAGCTGCAGCTGAGGTGCTCGGCATTCACGAATGGCGCGCGGAGGTGACCCCGGTCGACAAGATCGCGCGCATCGACGATCTCGCCCGTCACGGCTTCAAGGTGTTGATGGTGGGAGATGGCTTGAACGACGCGCCCGCGCTCGCCGCGGCCCATGCCTCGATGTCGCCGGTGAGCGCCGCGCATATGAGCCAATCCGTTGCGGATGCGGTATTCCTCGGAGAGCACCTGGCTCCGGTCTCAACGGCGATCGGCATTTCGCGGAAAGCGCTGTGGCTGATGCAGCAGAACCTTTGGCTTGCCGTGGTCTACAACGCGCTCGCCGTGCCGGTCGCAGTCGCGGGACTGGCGACCCCGCTGATTGCGGCAGCCGCGATGTCCGGCTCCTCGTTGCTGGTCATGCTCAATGCGCTGCGGGCACGGGGTCACAAGAGGGAGACAGCCTGATGGAAGTTCTGGTGTTTCTGGTTCCGCTCGCGATCACGCTTGGGTTTATCGGCCTGATGGGTTTTCTCTGGTCGCTCAAAAGCGGCCAGTATGACGATCTCGACGGCGCGGCCTGGCGGGCGATTGCCGACGATGAGCCGGCCGGATCATCGAACGGCCGGCAAGATCCATAACGCCAGGATCCATAGCGCAATGGCGATCCCTACCCAGGCAATGACTGTGGTCCAGTCGACGCGCTTTCGCGAAGCGCCGAGCCGCGATTGCAGCAGAAAGAATGCGATCACCTTTTTCATCGACTGTCCTCCTTGTTGGGACAGATTGAGCCGCGCGATCCCGGCAGGCGTCAGCAGCAGCTGACCGGAAGAATAGCGGGTTACCGGTAGCGCCAATGCGTCGCGGCCACTGACACCGGCCGCAATGTTTCCGCGTCGAACCATGCATCCCGTGGCGCAGGCAGGGATAGCCCAAGACACCGATATCGCCGTCGATGACGGCAAGCTCGATCGCGCTGTCAAACGGAGCCGTTGCAATATCGCGCCATTCAGGCGCCCCTACGAGGCGCGACAACAAGGCTGTTACCCAGTTCATGGCTAGCGGGCATCCTCGCGACCAACGGTTTTACTTTGCGAAGATATCTCGCTCGCCGCCTTGACATGCCTCAACCGGCCGCGGTTCGGGTAACCCGCAAGATTGCGGCTGGCTCCGGGCTTATACTTAGGGGAAATATCCAAATTTCGGAACTCGCAGAAACCGGCAAACTTCCGGCCACGAACGATCGAACCGGAGTTGTCCTATGCTCGCTGCAACCGCCAAACCCTCGATGTCCGTCCCTCGATCCGTTCCGGTGCGTGCAAGCGCACTTCCCGAAGGCCCTTTGGGCATGATCGGCGTTCCGATGAAGTTCGCCCGCAATGCCGAGGTCTACGGCGAAGACGAGCCGGCGGAATATCTCTATCAGGTCATTTCCGGTGCCGTGCGAACCTACAGGATGCTGGACGACGGGCGGCGCCAGATCAGTGCGTTTTATCTGCCGGGCGACATCTTCGGCGTCGAGGCCGGCGACGTGCATCTTTCCTCCGCTGAGGCCGTGATCGAAGCGCAGGTGTTGGTGGTCAAGCGCAGCAGCGTTTTGGCCCGTGCGGAACATGAGAAGGATCTTTCCAAGCAGCTTTGGACACTGACGGTGCGGGAGCTGCAGCGCGTGCAGCAGCATTCGCTCGTCCTGATCAAGAATGCGGAGGAGCGGGTCGCCGGGTTTCTGCTTGAGATGGCAGGCCGCAGTTCCGGCAGCGCGGCGATCGAGCTGCCGATGTCGCGCCAGGACATCGCTGATTATCTCGGACTGACGATCGAAACGGTGTCCCGGACAATCACGCAGTTCGTACAGTCGGGACTGATCGTGCTGGAAACGTCACGGCGAATCGCCTTCCGCAATCGCGCGGCACTCAACCGGCTCAATTCCTGATAGGCCCTGAGGGCGCTATTCCAGCGACTTCAGGAACACAAGAAAGTCGTTGATCTGGTCCGGATCAATCGAAATTCGACATGCCGGGATGGCCGGTGACGATTTCCTTCGCCGGGGCTTCCTGGACAAGATATGTCGCGCCGCCAGGGCGATCGATAACACCTCGAAGTTGATCGAAAGCTGGCGGCATCACTGAGCGCTTGCCGGTCGTCCAAGTAGCCGTCAAAATTGGAGGCTATTGTGCAGGCTGGTTCCACAGCCAAAGCGACTTCGGGCCTCCCGTAGCAGCAAAAGGCGTGATCGGCGAAAACAAGTGAAGCACCAAAAAGGGTTGCGACGCAGAGCGTCAGGAGTGCCAACGAAAGATATCTGAGCCGTTTGGTCGTGATCGACATGGCGGTGGTCCGGGTGGTGCTTACCGTTGAGAGCCTCGGATGAGGCATCTGCCGTGCTTTGATCTGCCTCAATCTTCAGGCCTCAGCGAAGACTAGGAAGTCGGCACCCGCCAACCGAGGCAATCGCGAGCGATGTCGACTTATCGTTTAACCAATTTGCTGTCACCGCATTCGGTTGCCCTCGTGGGAGCAAGTCCGCGGCGGGGCTCTGTCGGGCGGGCTATACTTGGAAACATTCGCAAAGCCGCATTCAAAGGCGACTTCGCATTGGTGAATTCGCATTATCCCGAAATCGACGGCGTGGCGACCGTCGGCAGCCTGACGAAATTGCCGTTTGTGCCCGAACTCGTCATCGTCACCGCGCCGGCGCCGGCAATTCCAGGCATCGTCGATGAAGCCGGAAAAAAAGGGACGGCGGGTGTCGTCATTGTTTCCGCGGGGCTTGGCCACGGCGCCGGTTCGCTCGCGGACGCGGTCGAACGTGCTGCGCACCGATACGGAATGCGGCTCATCGGGCCCAATTGCCTCGGCGTCATGATGCCGGGGGCAAGCCTCAACGCAAGCTTCGCCGCGCACATGCCGGTTGCGGGAAATCTGGCCTTGATCACGCAGTCGGGTGCCATTGCCGCCGGCATGGTGGACTGGGCGGCGCAGCGCGGCGTGGGATTTTCCGGAATCGTGTCCATTGGCGACCAGCTCGACGTCGATATCGCCGATCTGCTTGACTACTTCGCATTGGATGACAAGACGCGAGCCATTCTGCTCTATGTCGAAGCGATCAAGGACGCCCGCAAATTCATGTCGGCGGCGCGCGCCGCTGCGCGCGTCAAGCCGGTCATCGTGGTGAAATCCGGCCGCATGGCGCAAGGGGCCAGGGCCGCCGCGACCCACACCGGCGCGCTCGCCGGTTCGGACGCCGTCTACGATGCGGCGTTCCGTCGTGCGGGCATATTGCGGGTGTTGGATCTGCGCGAATTGTTCGACTGTGCCGAGACACTGGGTCGCGTCGAGCCGCCTCAGGGGAAGCGGCTGGCGATCCTGACCAATGGCGGCGGCATCGGCGTGCTTGCGGTCGATCGGCTGGTCGAGCTGGGCGGAATCCCCGCGGCCATCGCGGCCGCCACCCGCGAGAAGCTTGACGCGGTATTGCCGCCGACATGGTCGGGCTCAAATCCCGTCGATATCGTCGGCGATGCCGATGCCGCGCGTTATCAGGCGGCACTTGAGGTGTTGCTGGCGGACACCAGCAACGATGCGATCCTGGTGATGAACGTCCAGACCGCGATCGCTCCGGCCGACGCCATCGCTGCTACCGTGACCGACGTCGCGAACAAATACCGCCAAAGTCATCGTGGCTCAGCCAAGCCATTGCTCGCCGTGTGGGTCGGCGCGGACCAGAAGATCGGTGATCTCTTGAGCGGCGCAGGAATTCCCAACTACCCCACGGAGGACGATGCGGTAAGGGGCTTCATGCATCTGGTGCAGCACCGGGAGGTGGTGAGGTCGCTGGCGCAGGTTCCGCCGGCGATGCCGAGTACGTTTGTGCCCTATATCGATGCCGCCCGGCAGATCGTCGCCGCGGCACTGGCCGATGGTCGCGAGTGGCTCGATCCGATCGAAATCAAACGGCTGTTCGATGCCTACGAG
>JBATYU010000060.1:0-2320 GCA_049674245.1 Bradyrhizobium sp.
GACGTGGCCCATGTAGGTCGAAAGCGCCGCCATATGTGCGCCACTTCGGCTTCGTCCGGCCGGACTGCCCTGCAGCGCCCGCACCGCGAACGTGTGTCGCAGATCGTGCAGGCGCGGGCGGCGCCGCGCCGTCGGTGCGATCCCTGCCTTGCGGACCAACCTGTCGAAGGTCTCCTTGACGGCAATATAGCGCAGCGCACCGCCATGCTTGCCGATGAACACCGGATCATCGTTCGAGCGAGGCCGGCGGCGCGCCAAATAGCGCCGCAGGCCCGCGGCGGCCGTGTCGTGAAGCGGTACCAGGCGGGTCTTGCGGAACTTGGTCTCGCGGATCAGCAAGCCGTCGCGCGTCACGTCGGCGACCGTCAGCTTCAGTGCCTCGGAGATCCTCAACCCGGTAGCCGAGAGCAGGGCGATCAAGCTCGCATAGGTCAGTGAGCGCAAGCCGCCCTTGGGCCCAAGCCGCAGTGCGGCCTCGATAAGGCAATTGAACTCTGCATCCGAGTAGATATGCGGCGGGCGCCTCCTCTTGTGGGCGCCGAAGTGATTGGCCGGCGGGAGCTCGTGCCGGCCGTCCTCGATCTGGACGTGGCGTACGAAGCGGCAGACTGCCTTCAGCCGGGCATCGCGCTGCGCGACGGACGGCCCGAGCGCTGCCCAGTCGATGGCAGTTTGCGCGTGCACATGCGTTTGCCCGCGCTCGGCCGCGAAAGCGGCGAAGCTCTTCAGCAGGTACTCCACATTCGACATCGCGAAGCCAGTGGCTCGGCGGAGGTCGAGATAAGCTTCGATGGCCTTCAGCATCAGAGCACCTCCGGCCAGGGCTGCGCGATCTGCTTCAGGAGCGCGACATCGGCCTTGGCGTAATAGGCGGTCGTGTCGATACCTCGGTGCCGCAGGACCAAGCCGATCTTCTCGAGTGCCACGCCATGACGCAGCATCTCGGTCGCCGCCGTATGCCGCAGCGCGTGCGCGCCCTTGAGCGGCGTAATGATGCCGGCCCGCTGCATAGCGCGCCTTACCAGCGACGAGATGCCGTCGCCCCGCCGGAAGGATCCGTATGGCGCGATTGTGCGCAGGAACACATGAGCGCTCGCATGTTGCTTGGGCCGGCAGTCGACATAGGCTGCAATCGCATCGCCAACGTCTTGCGGCAGCGGCAGGCGAACCTCGGTGCGGGACTTGCCCGCGACCCGCAACGAGCCGGTCTCCCATTCGATGTCGTCGAGACGCAGTTGCGCAACGTCACCGGCCCGCAGCCCCAGACGCACCAGGAGCAGGATGATCGCGCGATCGCGGCGCCGCGCTGGAGCTTCGCCGTTACAGGCCGCGATCAAACAGTTCACCTGTTCTGTCGCCAGATACCGTGGCATGTCGGCAAGCCGCCAACGGGCGTAGGCGGGAACCGCACTGTCGAGACCGGCCCGGCAGCGACCTTCGACCGCCAAGTAGCGCAGGAAAGCACGTAGGCTTGTCGTCATCTTCTCGATGGTTCCGCGCCCGCTCGTGCTCGCGAGATCCATGAAGGTGGTGCGAACGGCGGCCGCATCCCAGGTCGCCGGATCGTCCCCGAGTGCCATCAGCAATCGGGCGACGTCACGTGCATAGAGCCTGATGGTGGCATCGGAAGCTCCGCGGTGCCTCCGCAGCCATGCTTTGAAGCTGGTGATTAACGACGGCTCGACTGGCGTCGCCGTCACTGCGGCGGGGCGACACACGCCGATTTCGACGAGGTACCGGCGAAAGAGCCGGGCGCCGTAGATGGTATGGTGATTGTGACGGCCGCCCTTCGCGCGTGGGCAACGACAGGTGCCCAGATGTTCACTGAAAGCCTGCAGATCGATGTCGCGCGGCAATCCTCCGCGCCCCGCCAGGACATGGCCGAGGTGCGCCGCCGCCCGCACGTATCGAACCGCCGTGTCGTCGGTATAGCCCTGGCGCTTAAGCGCCGCAGCGAAGCCATCGAGGTGCAGCCCACTCGGCCCGCTGCGCAGATGGCCCAGCATCTTCGATGCCGGGAAGTAGTTGTCCAACATGATCGTCCCCGCTTGTGACCGGCCAACAGTGGCCGAGCCGACCGGGGTGCAAAGGCGTCATGTTATGGAGAGTGGAAGCGATGCAATTCACAGGAAAATCTGAGCGCCGTCACGCCAGCTCCCCATTACTGGATCTGCCCATAAGGCAGGTAATGGGCAACGCCCATTACCTGTCGCAACCGCCACTGCCCAAAGTGCCAGGGCTCGCAGGCACGGGAGTGGCTGGAGGCGCGCAAGACCGAGCTGTTGGAGGTGCCATACTTCCACGTCGTGTTCACGCTGCC
>JBATYU010000061.1:0-5430 GCA_049674245.1 Bradyrhizobium sp.
TTCGTATCTGTTTACCCGCCGCCGCGATCTTGGAAACGGCAAGTACGTGATGATCAAGCTCGCGGATGCGCCAATCTGGGTTGGCGGGCGATACTGGGGCCCCGCCTCGATCGGCTATATATTGCCGTAGGCGCCTCGCCTCGACCTTTCGGAGAAGGCACGCAAGCATGCGGCAAGTCTTTCCGCCAAGCAGGAATTATTTAGCAAATTTATTTTCCCCGAGTTCAACGAAGCTAGCATCAGGGACCGGCTCGGAAAGCTGTCCCAGCTGGCTAGCAGGCTCGAGAAGGCCGCACTCAAGCTTAATGCAGATTTGCGACAGGGTCGTAGCCGAGCGGGGGCTTTGAGCCTTCCCGCTTGCCGAGCACTTCGGAACATGATAGTTCACGCATGAACTATCTGAATGTCACGCGATACGCGTAAATGTCACGCATCAGCAAATGCATGCGCCAGCGATGGGCAAAACAGCGGCAGAGATATTCGAACCGATCATGAAGAAAACAGGAAGAGCCGCTGAGCGCTTCCGGCTTCATGGGCTGGCAGCAGTTCTAAATACCATCCTTCCTTGGTGTTTTCGGAATCGGCGAGGCCAATTCGGCATTCGGCTGGCGCGATTTCGAATCCGGCGAGCTTGCGACGGCGCGCTATGGCTCATGGCGGGCGCATGTCTTTTGCTGGAGCAAGCCGGCGCCTGGCAGGCGACGCCCCTATGAGCAGCGCCCGGGCGGCCCCAGAGATCAGAGTGTCACATGCTCTACCGTGGAATGGATCGCGCCCAACTTGACATCGCCTACAACAACACCCTCGCCGTGCCGGAGCGTGGGGAGATCGTCGCCGGCTGGGCGGCGCGCAGCGACCGGCTGCGCCGAGAGTATGGCGGCGTTCTCGATCTCCGCTACGGCGACACCCCGCGCGAGCGGCTCGACTTGTTCCTCGCCTCCGACCCGACGGCGCCGACGCTGGCCTTCATCCACGGCGACTACTGGCAGAGGAACGACAAGGAGGATTACGCCTTCCTGGGCTGGGGGGTCTTGTTGCACGGGATCAATTTCGCACTGATCGAATATACGCTGGCGCCGGCTGCACGGCTCGACCGGATCGTCGCCCAGATCAGGCGTGCAGTCCGCTGGCTCGCCGAGCATCTCGGCGACTACGGCGCCGATCCGGACCAGCTCTATGTTTCCGGCCATTCGGCCGGCGGTCACCTGACGGCCATGACGATGCCGCTCGACGTGGTGCGCGGCGGTATCGCG
Source organism: Bradyrhizobium sp. (assembly GCA_049674245.1). Lineage (GTDB taxonomy): Bacteria > Pseudomonadota > Alphaproteobacteria > Rhizobiales > Xanthobacteraceae > Bradyrhizobium. The sequence goes on from JBATYU010000061.1 coordinate 1,254, forward strand.
ATCAGCGGCATTTACGATCTCGAACCGATCCGGCTCAACTATCTCAACGAGAGGCTGGGGCTCGATCCGGCCGAAGCGGACCGCAACAGCCCGCTGTTGCATTTCCCGCCGCAGGCCGCAGAACTCGTCATCGCGTATGGGACACGCGAGTTGCCCGAGTTGTGCCGCCAGTCGATCGAATACGCTCCAGCCTGGATCGCGCACAACCTTCCCGGCCGTTTGCTGCCGATCGACGGCGCCAACCACTTTACGATCCTGGAGGCCCTGGCGCTGGCCGACGGCACGTTGACGTGCGCGCTACTCGATATGATCGACGGCTGAGCAAGCCTCGCCCGCCGCCATTGACAGGAGCGTCAGTCGGACCCGTCCGGCCGTCGCCAAAGAACGGGGTTATACTTCTCTCCGGCTGAGGAAGGCCAGCCGCTCGAACAGATGCACGTCCTGCTCGTTCTTCAAAAGCGCGCCGTGCAGCGGCGGGATCAGCTTGCGCGGATCGCGCTCCCTCAGCATCTCCGGCGTCATTTCCTCATTCAATAAAAGCTTCAACCAGTCGAGAAGCTCCGAGGTCGAAGGCTTCTTCTTCAAGCCCGGCACCTCGCGCACCTCGAAGAAGATGCGCAGCGCTTCTTCCACCAGGCGTTTTTTGATGCCGGGGAAATGCACGTCGACGATCCGGTTCATGGTGTCGACGTCGGGAAACTTGATGTAGTGGAAGAAGCAGCGGCGCAGGAACGCGTCCGGCAATTCCTTCTCGTTGTTCGACGTGATCATCACGATCGGGCGCAGCTTCGCCTTGATGTTCTCGCCGGTCTCGTAGACGAAGAACTCCATGCGATCGAGTTCGAGCAGAAGATCGTTGGGGAATTCGATGTCGGCCTTGTCGATCTCGTCGATCAGGAGCACCGGGCGCTGCGCGGAGGTGAAGGCGTCCCATAATTTGCCGCGCTTGATGTAGTTGCCGATATCGGAGACCCTGGCATCGCCGAGCTGGCTGTCGCGCAAGCGCGACACCGCATCATATTCGTAGAGACCCTGCTGCGCCTTGGTGGTGGATTTGATGTGCCAGGTCAAAAGCGGCGCGCCGATCGCTTTGGCGACTTCCTCCGCCAGCACGGTCTTGCCGGTGCCGGGCTCGCCCTTGATCAGGAGCGGACGCTCCAGCACGATCGAGGCGTTGACCGCGACCTTGAGGTCTTCGGTGGCGACGTAGTCTTTCGTGCCGGTAAATTTCATCGATCCTATGCCTTGGTTGTCCTTGAGCGCACGTGCACACTCTGGCAGTGCGGGAACGAGTGCCGTATCCCGTCACCAGCTTGGCGGTCGTTGCGGGGGTTAAAGTCTCTTCAGCTCAATTCTAATTGAAAAAACCGCTAGGTCTAGGCTATCGGGCCGCTCGCAAGCTTCCAAACAAGCCGCCCTGACCTGCGGCGCAGGCCCTTGACGTCCACACCCCGGCGGGCAATCTGTCACCCATGTTTCTGCAATTCTTTACATCGCTGCGCGACGCGCAGGTCCCGGTGACCTTGCGCGAATACCTCACGCTGATGGAGGCGGTCGACGCCGACCTCGCCGAACAGACGGTCGAGAATTTCTACTATCTGTCGCGCGCGGCGCTGGTGAAGGACGAGCGTAATCTCGACAAGTTCGATCGCGTGTTCGGCACCGTGTTCAAGGGGCTGGAGAGCCTGCTTGACGCCTTGGAGAAGGCGGACATTCCCGTCGAATGGCTGAAGAAGCTCGCCGAGAAATATCTCACCGAAGAAGAGAAGAAGCAGATCGAGGCCATGGGCTGGGACAAGCTCATGGAGACCTTGCGCGAGCGCTTGAGGGAGCAAAAGGGCCGGCATCAGGGCGGCAACAAATGGATCGGCACCGCCGGCACCTCGCCATTCGGCGCCCATGGCTACAATCCGGAAGGCGTGCGCATCGGCCAGGAGAAGAACCGAAACAATCGCGCCGTAAAGGTGTGGGACCGCCGCGAGTTCAAGGATCTCGACGGCGACGTCGAGCTCGGCATCCGCAACGTCAAGATCGCGCTGCGGCGCTTGCGCAAATTCGCGCGTACCGGCGCGCCGGACGAGCTCGACCTCGACACCACGATCAAGGAGACCGCCAACCACGGCTATCTCGATGTCGTCATGCGCCCGGAGCGGCGCAACGCGGTGAAGGTTCTGGTGTTCTTCGACATCGGCGGCTCGATGGATTCGCATATCGAGCAGGTCGAGGAATTGTTCTCGGCGGCCAAGACCGAGTTCAAGCACATGGAATATTTCTATTTCCACAACTGCCTCTACGAAGGCGTGTGGAAGCAGAACAAGCGGCGCTTCACCGACCGGACGCCTACCTGGGACGTGCTGCACAAATACCCTCACGACTACAAGGTGGTATTCGTCGGCGATGCCTCGATGTCGCCTTACGAGGTCATGGTGCCCGGCGGCTCGGTCGAGCACGTCAATGAAGAAGCGGGGTCGGTCTGGCTCGAGCGCATCACGCGGACCTATCCGCACGCGGTGTGGCTCAATCCGGTGGCGCAGCGGCACTGGGACTATTCGGAATCGACCACCATCATCCGCCGGCTGTTTTCGCAGCGCATGTATCCGATCACGATCGAGGGTCTGGAAGCCGCGATGAAGGAATTGGTGCGGTAGTTCATTGTCATTCCGGGGCGCAGCTTTAGCTGCGAACCCGGAATCTCGGGATTCCGGGTCTGGTCCTCCGGGCCATCCCGGAAGGCTACTTTGCATGGGGTTGTTTTCGATATTTTGGAGGTACAGCAAAATGGCCCAGACCATCCGCCGCGGTATCAAGGCGTTGATCGAGCAGGCCAATGCCGAGATCGAAACCGTCAGCGCCGCTGAAGCGATCAAGGCCGCGCAACGCGACGATGTCGTGATCGTCGACATCCGCGACCCCAGAGAGATCGAGCGCGACGGGCGGATTCCTGGCGCGTTCTCCTGCACCCGCGGCATGCTGGAATTCTGGATCGATCCGGCGAGCCCCTATGCAAAACCGATCTTCCAGCAGAACAAGAAGTTCATCTTTCATTGCGCCGGCGGCATGCGCTCGGCGCTGGCGGCCAAGACCGCGCAGGACATGGGGTTGAAGCCGGTCGCGCATCTGGGCGGCGGCTTTGCGGCCTGGCGCGACGCCGGCGGCCCGGTGGAAAAATACCAGCCGAAGAAGGCCTGAAATGACTGCCGCCGCCGATGACCCGCTCGTTTCGACCGACTGGCTCGCGGCGCATCTGAACGATGCGAACCTGAAGGTCGTCGACACGTCGTTCAAGATGCCGGGCGTCACGCCGCTGCCGAAGGAAGACTATCTCAAGGCGCACATTCCGGGCGCGGTGTTCTTCGACGTCGACGCCGTATCGGATCACTCTAATCCGCTGCCGCACATGTTTCCGGTCGCCGAGCAGTTCGGCCGCGACGTCGGCGCGCTTGGCATCGGCAATAGCGATATCGTTGTGGTCTATGACGCAGGCGGCTGGCTCGCCGGCCCACGCGCATGGTGGATGTTCCTCTGTTACGGTCACGGCCGGGTTCGGGTGCTCGATGGCGGATTGAAGAAGTGGCGCGCGGAGGCACGGCCGGTCGAGAGCGGGGCGGTGACGCCGAAGCCCGCCGCGTTCAAGGCGGCATTCGATGCCAGGCGCGTGCGCACCATGCGAGAGATGGTTGCCAATGTCGCGAGCAAGGCCGAGCAGGTCATCGATGCGCGGGCCAGCAATCGCTTCGAGGGCCGCGTGGCCGAACCTCGGCCGGGCTTAAGGCCGGGTCATATCCCCTTTAGCCGCAATCTTCCATACAACGACCTGTTCGACGCCAACACCGGCGCCATGAAACCGCTTGATGAACTGCGCAAGGCGTTCGCCGGTGCCGGCGTCGACCTGACGAAGCCAATCGTGACAAGCTGCGGGTCCGGCGTCTCGGCTGCCGTGCTCACGCTTGCGCTCTATCGCCTCGGCCTTGAAAATCCCGCGCTGTACGATGGATCATGGTCGGAGTGGGGGCAGCCCGATGGCCCTCCGGTCGCGACCGGTCCGGCCTGAGCTTGCGGTCAACGCACTTTGCGGGGGTGCAATCGTGGTCTGAGAGGGGGCAATAATTGCTTGCCCGAAGAGGTCGGTCGCGGGTTGCAGCGCCGCCAGTTTCGCCAGCATGGCGCGGTGCAGCGC
>JBATYU010000062.1:0-18666 GCA_049674245.1 Bradyrhizobium sp.
CGCCACCGGGCACGTCTTTTCGCAACGCTACGGAAGTCAAGATGAACGGCCGCGATTGCGTCACCGTGCTGGGGGCGCGCTGGCTGTCGTCGGCGTCGGATCCGAAAATACTTGCGCAGGTCGAATGCTGGCCAGCGGTGCATGTCGCCCACCTCGCGACCAGCCAGGGTGTGGCGCTCGACGATTGGTGGGGCGCCGGATCAGCTCCCCTTCTCGTGATCCAGGGCCTCGATGATGAAGTGGCTCCGCCGGGCAATGGCCACGCGCTCCGCAAGCAATTCGGCGAGCGCGTCCAGGTTATCGACCTGCCTCGTGCGGGACACTTTCTGCCGTTGGAGCAGCCCGAAGCCGTTACCCGCGCCGTCGCCGAGTTTGTCGGCGCTGCGCAGTCTCGCGCTGACCGGTTGCGGGAGATCGAGAGGAGCCGAAATGTCGCGACACACACAAACGCCAAGATGTTGCGACTGAAACTCGATCCTGCGAAAGCAGTGCCCGCCATGATCTCGTATCAGTATGACCAGAACGCGGACCCCGAAGCCTTTTACGAGGGGCGGACCTGGCCAACCGAAGATGGTTTTGCCTACATTATTTGCCGTGACTGTGGGGAATTAAATGAAGAAGGACAGTTTTTTGAGAAGAATGCCGTTTACACGACTTTGGGTGATTTCACGGCACACCCTGACGAACGATGCAATGTCTGCAAGGGCTATGGGTTCTTGCGGGTGGGGTTGTGACGATGAGCAAGACAATGCGCCTATTGGCAGCTCTACCAACAGCCCAAAAGCGCCTGACGTTTGAGATGGAAATCTGCCCGTTCGGAGGAAAGCGGTAGGATCGTTACCTATCCAACGACAACAAGAGGAGTTGAGACATGCGCGTTCTCATCGTTGGCGCGGGGGCCATTGGCGGATATTTCGGCGGCAGGATGCTGCAAGCCGGCCGCGACATCACCTTTCTGGTGCGGCCGCGCCGCGCCTTGGAGCTTGCCGCCGCGGGCCTCGTGATCAAAAGCCCGAACGGAGACGTAACGCTGAAGGATCCGCCTGTCGTCCAGGCCGACACCATCAAGGACAAGTTTGACGTCGTGCTGTTGAGCTGCAAGGCTTACGACCTCGACGATGCGATCAAGTCGTTCGCGCCGGCGGTAGGCGAGGGCACCTCGATCATCCCGCTGCTTAACGGCATGCGTCATCTGGACGTTCTCGACAAAAAATTTGGCGCGAGCCACGTGCTGGGCGGGCTCTGCGTGATTGCGGTGACACTGAACGAGAAGCGCGAAGTGGTCCAGCTGGGCCCGATGCAGTCGCTCGGCTTCGGCGAGCGCGACGGCAAAATGTCAGACCGGGTTCGCGCCATCGCGGACGTCGTCAGAAGCTGCAATTTCGACGGCGCGGCGAGCGAGACCGTCCTGCAGGACATGTGGGAGAAATGGGTGTTCCTGGCGTCGATCGCGGCCTCGACCAGCCTGATGCGCGCGGCGATCGGCATGATCCTGACGGCGCCCGGCGGCAAGGACTTCCTGCTTGGCATTCTCGATGAATGCAGGGCGGTCGCGACCGCGGAAGGTTATCCGCCCCGCGCGCCCGCGCTGGAACGCGCGACAGCGATGTTCACGACGGAAGGCTCGCCGCTCACCGCATCGATGTTCCGCGACATCAAGGCGGGCCAGCCGGTCGAAGCCGACCATGTGATTGGCGACCTGATTGCGCGCGCTGACACCGCAAAAATTCCGGTGCCTCGGCTGCGCACGGCCTACACGCATCTGAAGGCCTACGAGCAAACGCGCGGCTGATCGAGACGTCCCAGAAAACGATGCATTAGCTGCATAAGAATGCACACAAGGAGAGGAACAACGAGGATGGCAAAAGCTTATTGGATCGGGCGCATCGACGTTCACAATCCAGACGGCTACCAGCACTATGCGGCGGCGAATCCGGCGATCATCAAGAAGTTCGGCGGACGGTTTGTGGTGCGCAGTGGCAAGTTCGAGGGCGTTGAGGGCCAGAGCCGCGCACATAACGTCGTGATCGAATTCCCTGACTACGAGACGGCGATGGCCTGCTATCGCTCGCCGGAATACCAGGAGAACATCAAGCGGCGGACGCCGCATTCGACCGCCGAGCTCGTCATAGTCGAAGGCTATGACGGCTCGCAACCCCAGTCTGGGGCCCTGCACACGGGTCTTCCAGCTTCGTAAGCTCACTCAAGATATTGGGGTTCCGGGGCAGAAATGACTTGGCGAGCCCCTAACTTGGATTCAAACAAATCGATTCCGAGCAGTGTCAAGTGATTTGCTCTTCATTCCCGAAGGCTTTTAACAAAGGCGCGATGAACGCTCATCCGGATTCGGCAACGTTTGCCAAAGCGAACGTGCAAGAGATTCCAATTAAGGACCGGGTGATACTTGCTCTCGACGTCCCAACCGTGGATGAGGCAGAGAAGATGGGCAGCGGTACGCGGGGAAATAAGCGTGCCGGAATTTTCAAAAACGCTCGGCGCCTGAACTCGTCTTGATCCCCGGATATGCTCGAATACACTCTGCCTTGTGCACGCTTTTGGAATCGAACCACTGCCACCATGGGATCGAAAATCGCGCGAGTAAGGCTGTGAGTACCCCGCAGACGATCCTGGCGAAGCCATTGTTTCTGTTCCGTTATCCCGCCATGTTCGATTCCGGCCAGGGCACCAGTCGGGCATCCGCCCTCATCCGCAACGCTCATTTTGAGCCTCGTTGCGATTAGAGCCACCTGAATAACCACCGGGACTCCCCTCACCGACCGAATTGGGCAAGAGTAGTCAGTACATGAATCAAGGGGATCTACGTTCAAGACCGCAATAATTTCCTAATTACAGCAGGGGTCTTCAAGCAGCGAGAACGATTCCGGTCCTTCATAACTGATCGATGGATGCTCTTCTATCGCTGGACTGAATAGTGACGGCTTAGTGGAAGGAGCAAACAGCAATGCCGCTGTACACAGTTATGACGCAAGATGAGCTTCTTTCGGCTGAGCAGAGGGATGTTATCGCCGCCGAACTGGTCCGCATCCATACGGCGATAAACGGCGTTCCGGCGAATTTCGTCCATTCGATGTTTCTGACCTATCCACGAGATCACGCATATGTCGCGGCAAATCGCTCGCCGGTTGCCTCGATTCTGGGTATCATCCGCGTGGGTCGCGCACCCGAACAAAAGACGCGGCTCGTCCGAGCCCTATGGCAGATGTTCCAGGACAACACAGGGGTTGCCGATAGCGGTCTTTCAGTCGCGCTCCACGAAGTCGCGCCCAGCCAGGCGATGGAGAATGGGGCGATCATGTCGGAAATCGGGCACGAGAAGGAGACATCTTAGGCGTTTGTGCCGCTCAGCGCTCGTAGATAGCAACCAATGGAAGGAGCTTGTGCCGTCCGCGACCCGTGACGCCGTGCTCGATCCCCACCCAGCGCATACTCGCACGTCACCACATGGAAACAGGATCTTGAGCTAAGTGGAGTCAGGCGTGAACATGCCGACCTCTGGTAAGGAAATTCAAAGTACGTCCGACGCACCAAGTGACGGACAGGAGAAGAGCACGCCCTCCGCGACGCGTGCTCCTTCCATTATCGTCGGTATCGTTGCAGCTGTCGTTGTGGCGTTATCCGTCTTCTATCTCTTGCGACCTGAACCACTGCTGGTACAGGGCGAGGCCGATGCCACACGGCTCGACATCGCCGCGCGTGTCGACGGACGGGTCAAGGCAATACCCGTCGAACGCGGCCAGAACGTCCCTGCGAACGCTGTGCTCGTAAGGATCGACAATCCGGAGACTGTCGCCAAGCTCGAACAAATGAAAGCAGCGATGGCTGTTGCCGGGGCCCAGCTTGCCAATGTGCTCGTCGGAACGCGGGTGGAAACCATTGCCGCGCGGAAGGCGGAGCTGGAGCGCGCGCAAGCCGCTCTCGTTCTCGCGCAGAAAAGTTTCGACCGCACCAACACTTTGACCCAGCAAGGCAATGCGCCGCAAGCTCGCCTCGACCAAATGACCGATTCGCTGCACGAAAGCGAACGCGCCGTCGATCAGGCCAAATCAGCCTACGACCAGGCCGTCAATGGCTACACAAAAGAGGAGCGGGCTATTGCGAGAGCCAACGTCGAAAAGGCAAATGCCGATATCCAGAGCGTTCAATCGATCATCGATCAACTCGTGGTCTATGCCCCCGTCGCCTCGCAGATCTATCAGCGCAATGTGGAGCCGGGCGAATATGTATCGCCGGGCGTGCCGCTTGTTACCTTGATCGATTTGGCCGATGTCTGGATCCACTTCGATCTTCGCGAGGATCTCGTCAAGGGCTTGAAGGTCGGCGATCGATTTGATGTCCGTATTCCGGCTCTCAATGACCGCCGTGTCACGGTCGAGGTCAAGCTTATTGCAACCAAGGGCGAATATGCGAGCTGGCGGGCCACGCGCGCTTCGGGCGATTTCGACTTGCGAACGTTTTCGATCCGCGCCTACCCGGTCCAGCCGGTGCCCGAGCTGCGACCGGGGATGAGCGCCTATCTCGACTGGCGGTCACGGCAATGAGGCTGGCGTCAAAGCCAGGATTTCTGCTGGTCGCACGGCGCGAGTGCCACTGGCTGTTGCACGATCGTGTGGCGCTGCTCTTGATCTTCGGCGTGCCTCTCTTTGCGTTCGTGGTTCTCACAACCGTCTTCAGCCGTCCGGTCATACGGGGGCTCGGGGTGACGGTCGTCGACGAGGACAGGTCGGACGCTTCGCGTGCGCTTGTGGAATACGTCGCGGCGTCTCCGAGCCTGAAAATCGTCGACCGCTCCGGTACGCTGTCCACGGCCGTGCAGGACATACGGGCCGGCAGGGCGATCTCGGCAATCTACATCCCGCCGGATTTCGAGCGCGACCTGAAGGCCGAACGTCGCCCGCAGGTCGTAGGCTTTTATAACCAGCAGTTCCTGACCCCGTCCGGTATTGCATCCTCAGGCCTGAGCGATGCGCTCTCCGCTGCGGCGGCAGCGGCCGCCCCCGCCAAGCGCGCCGCTCCCGCCCCAGCTTCGATCGGAACGCTGGCCAGCGAGACCATCGCGCTGGTCAATCCGCAAAAGAACTATGCCCAGTTTCTGCTACGCGCGCTGCTGCCGACGATCATCCATGTGGTGATCACGCTCGCCGCAGGCTATTCAGTCGGATCCGAATTCCGACGTCGCAACGCGCGGGAGTGGCTTGAAAGCGCCGGAGGCGACCCGGTCGTCGCGCTGGTCGGCAAGCTCGCGCCGCTGTTCGGCATCTTCTTCCTGATCATGCTGGCCGAGCCGCTGTTCCTGGAGGGAGTGCTGGAAATCCCCTTCAGGGGAGACGTGCCGCTGATGGTGGCTGCAGGCTCACTCCTGATTGTTGCTTACCTGTCGCTGGGAGCCTTGCTGCAGCTCCTGGCCGGCGACCTGGCGACGGGGCTCGGACTTGCGGGCCTCATTGCCTCTCCTGCATTCGGCTACGCGGGCGTCGGCTTCCCCACGGTGGGCATGAATGCGTTTGCGCAAGTCTGGAGCGCGATTTTGCCGCTGCGCTGGTACATGGCCGTCTTGCTGGGACAAGCAGCGCGGGGATTGCCGGTCTCGGATTCCGCCGTTCCCTTCGCGGCGCTCGCGGGCCTGACAGTGCTTTTCGCCGGTCTCGCCTTGCTGCGCATGGCGAACCTCAAGCGCAAGGGCTGGTTTGAGACGGCGCGACCTGCCGAGCAACCCGAAGCAGGGAGCGCACCGCTGGGCATCGGCGGCGCCTTCAAGGCAGAGTGGCGGCGAGTGCTCGGAACACGGGGTGCTTTCAGCCTGCTGTTTCTCGCTCCCCTGGTTTACGGCATTTATTATCCGCAACCCTATCTGAACCAGATCCTTCGCAAGCTTCCGATTGCAGTCGTCGATAACGATCTGAGCGATCTCAGCCGCCAGATCGTCGAGACGCTGGATGCGAGCGGAGCATTGAGCGTCGTGGTTCGCGCCCGAACACTTGCCGAGGCGCGCACCGCAATCGATCGCGGGCAGGCCTTTGTCGCCGTCGAAATCCCGCCAGATACCGAGCGCGATGTGCTCAAAGGCATCACCGCTCACATTCCGGTCTACGCGGATGCCACTTACCTGTTCATTTTCAGATCGACCGCAAGCGGGGTCGCCACGGCCATCGGCGCGTTGACCTCCGATCTCGTTTCGCGCGGCGCGCGCTCCGATGGAAGCCTTGTGAAGGCGAAATTGGCGAGCTTGAGCCCGGCGGACGTTCTGCTGCAGCCGATCTTCAACCCGGTGGGCGGCTATGCGAGCTACGTCGTCCCGGCGGCGTTTGTGCTGATCCTGCAGCAAACCCTTCTGATCGGTGCGGCGATGTTGACGGGTACGGCGCTGGCGCAAGGCGGCGGAGCCTTTGCCGGCGTATTCGGCCGCGGTATCGCCCATCTCACAATTTACCTGCCAGCGCTCGCGCTGTATCTCGTCGTGCTGCCGCGCATCTACGGCTTTTCGACGCTCGGCCATCTTCCACAACTGTTCGCGCTCGCTGCGGTGTTTTTGCTTGCGACGAGCTTCATGGGGCAGGCTGTCGGAGCCTGGTTCACGCGGCCGGAGAACGCGACCATCCTCCTCCTGGCAACAAGCCTGCCTCAGTTCTTCATGGCCGGCTTTGCGTGGCCGCGCGAAGCAATCCCCGACGCGGCCCTTGCGCTCGGTCGGATTTTCCCCGCCGACACCGCGATTGATGGCCTCGTGCGCATCAACCAGCTCGGCGCCGGCATCTGGGAGGTCGCGCATGATTGGCTCGGGCTGTGGTGTCTGGCCTTGGCCTATTTCGTGCTCGCCGTGATCTCGGCGTATGCCGTCAAGAGAGGACAGGGACATGCGCAAAGCTAGGCGTACCGCGATCGTTGCGATCGTACTCCTGCTAGTTGCGGGTGCCCTGCTCTACTTCGGGCGTCGTTCCGAGTCGTCGGCCGCAATCGTTGGCGTCGTCCGCGCGACCGAAGTCAGGGTGGAGCCGGAGGTGGACGGCCAACTCGTATCGATTGCGGTCGAGAAGGGCGCTCGCGTGCACGCGGACGAGGTCCTGGCGCGGCTCTCCGCGGTGGAGTTGACGGCACAGGTCGACCAGGCGCGTGCCGCGCTAGCGTCGGCCACTGCGAATCGCAACAACGTCTACGCCGGCGTCCGTCGCGAGCAGGTTGACTCGCTGAAAGCCGAAATCGCCAAGGCGAACGCCCGCCTCGAATATACGGAGGCCCAGCTCAAAAGAACCAGCACGCTGGCAAGCCAGAGTTTTGAGTCCCAGCAGGCGCTTGACCAGGCCGAAAACGACGCGGCTAGCGCACGCGCCAATGTAGCTGAGGCCCAAGCGAACTACGATGCGGCCGTGGCGGGTCCGACCCGGGAGGAACGCGCGATCGCCGACGCGCAGGTGCAAGCCGCGGCCGCCGCGGTCGCGGTGCTTGAGCGCCGTCTTGAAAAGATGACCTTGCGTGCTCCAGCCGACGGCGTGGTCAGCGTCATCGCCGCAGAGGTGGGCGAGAATGTTCGCGCGGGTCAGCCGATCCTGATGGTCGAGGCGGCGGGCAAGCAATGGCTCTCGTTCAATGTGCGCGAAGACCATCTCAATGGTCTCACGATCGGAGAAACAGCGAGCGTGATGCGGAACGGTGCCGATGGCACGACCAAAGCCGTCATCACTGAACTGCAGCGGCTCGGAACGTTTGCCACCTGGCAGGCCGAGCGGGTGATCGGGGATCATGACCGCAACACGCTGCGCTTGCGCCTCGACCCGGCGGGAGAGCCGGCAGGCCTTGAGCCGGGCATGACTGTTTGGATCGAGCATTAGTTAGAGCGGGATGACTTTTCTTCGAATCGTCATCCCGCTCTATCTTTTTGTTGGAGCATGATCTTTTCGGAAAACCGGTATCCACTTTTCCGGATCATGCTCTCGCGATGCGCCGAAATCACTGCGCGGTGATGGTGCCCTCGCCAACGCAGATACCCGGTATGGTACGAATGGTATGAGCAGGCGCGGGGCAGCTCTTGTCGTGCGGAGTGCCCTGATTAATCCGGTCCGGATACTTCATTATGCGGCATGGCCCGCGCTTCGCCGTCGTCCCTCGTCGCGGGATCGGCCTGAACGATCTCACTCAAGAATTCGATCACGGCGCGGACGCGCGGCGGCAGGTTGCGGCGTGAAGGGTAGACGACGGTCAGAGGAAAGCGCGCGGGCGGAAACGCCGGCATCAGGACGCGCAACCGGCCCGCGCTGATATCGTCAGTGACAAGTAGATGCGACAACAGCGCGATGCCATGGCCGCTCAGCGCGGCACGTCGAACGGCGTCCGAGTTATTGGCGCGGAATCGGCCGCGCACGGATACCGACACCGCGCCCTCCGGCGAAGCGAACCACCAGACATCGTCCCGCCCCCATCGGTGATAGACAATGCAGTCGTGCCGTTGCAGATCGGCAGGCTGCTCCGGCGCTGCGCGGCCGTTCAGATAATTGGGGGCCGCGACGAGGTAGGCGGTCGTCGCGCCGATCCGGCGGGAGATCAGCGCGGAATCGCTGACCTGCCCGACGCAAACCTGAAGATCGATCCCTTCTTCGATGAGATCGCGAAGCCTGTCGTGCAGGATAAGATCAATCGACAGCTCATCGTGCTTGTCCAGAAGGGCACCGAGCTTGCTGCTGAAGTACAGCCCGAGCGGGACCGGAACGCTCAGGCGGACTCGGCCGACTGCCTTGCTGCGTCGCCGCCCCGTCTGCTGCTGCAGCGCATCCGCTGAATCGACGAGTTGCTGCGCCGCGGGCACAAGGTCGCGTCCCTCTTCCGTGAGCGTGACGGCATGCGTGCTGCGTTGGACCAGACGGGTGCCGAAATGCTCTTCAAGCGCGCTCACCTGTCGCGAGATTGCTGGCTGCGTGACCCCCCGCTCCTCCGCGACGGCCGAGAACGAACCGACCTCGGCGACACGAAGGAAGGTGCGGAGCGCTGCAATCAGATCCACGGCTCATACCCGAGGTATCAAACGTTATGAGGCGATCATGGCTTCGCGGCCGCGCGGTCGACGCTAATTTCAGGGCGACAAAAGCCTCGGACTCCGCCTTTTCCGACGCTTATACGACAAGTAACGCAAGGAAAGCGACCATGTTGAACGCCAGCCTCCTGCGCCCTGCAGGAATAAACGATACGACCGACCGAGATGGTTTTGCCAAGCACAGCTTTCCCCCGGCCGGGTTGGTCGCCGTGGCCCGGATCGCCTACGAGTCCACACCGCTCCTGACGGCGCAAATCCGGTCCGGTGTTTTCGTCCTTGCCGGCGCCGGAGGCAATGTGACGGCGATCGCGGGATCGCAGGGATGCGCGATCGTCGACACCGGGTATGGTCCCCGCGGCGCCGAGATCGAAAGCGAGATCGCGAGCGTGTTTGGGCGCACGCCGCGGTGGGTGATCGATACGCACTGGCATTTCGACCATACCGACGGCAATGCGGCTTTTGCCAGAGCCGGCGGGACGGTCCTCGCTCATACCAACTGCCGCGCGCGCCTGTCGACCGACCAATATGTGCCTTCGCTGTCGTGGCGCATTTCGGCTTCGCCGCGCGAAGCCTGGCCGTCGCTGACGTTCGACCACCCGATCACGCTCGATATAGGGACTGAGGAGCTGCACCTGCTGCCGCAGGCCCCAGCCCACACCGACGGCGACGTTGCCGTCTTTCTGGCATCGGCAAACGTCCTCGTGATGGGTGATCTCTTCACCCATCACAATTATCCCGTGATCGATGAATCCTCCGGGGGATCGTTGCGCGGGATGATCGAGGCAGTGGACCGGCTACTGCCGATGATCGACGGGGACACTGTGGTGGTGCCTGGCCATGGCGCCGCGACGGACCGCGCGGGATTGCTGGCGTATCGCGACATGCTGCGCAGTATCGAGGATCGTATCCTGGTCTTGATCGAGGCCCAGCGCGAGGCGTCTGAAATCATCGCATCCAAACCTACGGCCAAGTTCGATCCCCTCTGGGGACGCGGCTATGTCACCGGCGCGCACTTCACCCGCATGGTGCTGGCAGGCATGGGCCTGATCAGAGTGCCGGTCGTCCTGCCGCCACCTGCAACCTGGCACGATCATCAAGGAAGCCTGCTATGATCAATATCCTTGCACTTTCCGGCAGCTCCCGCCGCGACTCATTGAACCAGAAGCTGCTCAACCGCGCCGTGCTCGGCGCACGCGAGGCCGGCGCCGAAGTGACGCCCATTCGTCTGTCGGATTTCGCGCTGCCGATCTACGATGCAGATTGGGAAGCTGAGCACGGACTCCCGGCAGGCGCGCAGGAGCTCAAGGCCTTGCTCGCCGGCCACCGGGGCTTGCTGATTGCCACGCCGGAACACAATGGCGGTTACACCGTGTTGCTCAAGAATGCGCTCGACTGGATGAGCCGTCCCGACGGTTTCCCTTCCGGCAAGGTCGCAGCCTTGATCTCAGCCTCTCCCGGACTGCTCGGCGGCGTGAAATCCCAGCTCTCCTTGCAAATTGTGCTCACCAAGCTTGGCGTGCATGTCATTCCCGACTCGTTCGCGCTGGGCGCCGCCCACCAGGCCTTCGGTGCAGAAGATGGCCTGAGAGACGCCAATGCGGAGACGGCGGTTCGCGGCATAGGTGCAGCCCTGACCGGGGCGGTCGACAAATTCGCCGGATTCGATCGCGCGAGGCTGGCCACGTCACGAGCGACGATGGATACGATCTCTGCGTAGATGCGACATCTCGCAGCGCGGATCACTTGGCGGTGCACGGAAGAGCCGTGCACCGTCTTCCGCCAACCTCATCATGCAAAATCGAAAACCGATGAGCTGGAAGCCGTCGAGTCGCGCAGCGCCTGACGTCCGCTGACATGGCGTGACTGCATCAGAATTGGGCGCTGCTGGCGCGCCGGCCACGCCGCCTTGGCTCATACCAACCGTAACAAGCGATATGAGCACGACGGAAATTCCGGCGTTCTCCGGCTTTGACTAGCTTGGCGGCGTGAACGAGACGCAATCGATCAAACGTTGCGTCGAAGGCTGGATCAAACCTAGGAAAAGGAAACAGACATGAGACGATTTTCTATCTTGAGCGCCACATCCGTCGCCGCGCTGAGCGCGTGGACTTTCGCAGCCTTCGCGACACCGGCGTCCGCCCACACCTATGAGTATTGTCGCAGGGACATCATTGGCTACACGCTTTCCTGTGGTTTTGAAACCCTGGCGCAATGTCAGGCGATGTCCTCAGCCCGTGGCGGCGATTGCCTGCGCGATCCCTCTCTCGGCGATGTGCGCAGCGCCTATGCATTCGCACCAAAGCGCGGACAAGCGAAGGGCATGCCGAGCAGGAACCGATAGGCCCCCATGTGGCGCGACAGCAGCGTCAGTAAATATCGAATACCTGCCCGAGGCGCCGGACATGTTCAACAAATTCTCACCCTAACCGTTGCGGCGTGGAAGAAACGGCTGGGTCCCTCCAGTGAAGCATGAATTCACGATATCGATGCCGGCTCGTTCGTCATCGTCCCTACTGGAGGGACCAGCTAAATCAGCTCGACTGTCGCGACCTTATTGAGCGCCTGGATTTGGTCGGCCGCCTCCCGGGAAACGGAGTCTTCGGCGTAACGCACAATATCCAATACCCTTGCAAAGACCTGGTCGGCGACGTCGACCGGTAGCGGCTCTTCGTCAAATGAATCGATGTAAGGATCGATCATCGATGCAAGAAGCCTGTAAAGTGCGGCGTGCTCTGGATCAGCGCTGGCTCGCCCTATCAACTTTTGCTTTAGGGATTTGTAGGTCCGGAGGCCGTGATGCTGAGTGTTCAGCCAACTATGTAGTTCGGACATGTGTTTCACCTCTCCATGCGAGAAGAAACGGACGAGCGTATCACGTACCGGCAAACCGCTAAAGTCACCGCGCGGATCTGGCGGGGTGCAGATGCCGCACGCAGCGCTCCATGCGTTTTGGTCTCGATCTTCATGTCTCCTCCTTGATGTCGTCCGGGGCAACGCGGAATCGCCGCAAGCGCAAGCGGAAAGCTTAACTGTTCACGTTCGATGCCACCGGCGCTCCGGAATGCTCTTGCTCGCGCCGATCTCCCGAGGACGCTGCCGCTCTCGCGAGAATCTCTTCTACCGGAAGGGACGAGGGACTTATTTTGGCAGCGAGGTCATTCACGAAACGGTTCGGTAGTGTGCCAGCGTCCTCGGCGACCTGCTCCGGCGACGTCGAGGTGATGACGATCGAATTCCCGTCTTCCCCGATCGGCGCAAGTCCGTGTGAATATTCCCTGAAGCGCCGCTCGTAGGGATTGCGGCGGGAGGCGTCGACGATTGCGATCCGTTTGCGCGCTCTGGAGCTGGTCAGCTCGGACAGCGTTTCCTCGACGCTCACGCCGTCGCGACGGACGTCACGCTCCTCCCAGATCTTTGCGTCGACGGGGATCATGTAGTTTTGCCCTCTCGACTGGACTCCGAATCCGCCAAAATAAACGAGCACGACCGAGCCTGGGCGCGCCTCTGCCTTCAGCCGATCGACCGCTTCCGTAATTCCCGCGCGGGTCGCGTCCCGAACGACGTCAACGACAAAACCATGGCTATGCAGGACATTGGCCAGCAAATCGGCGCCTGCGGCAACCTCCGGCAGAGGAATGTCCGCATCCGGATAGTTCGAATTGGCGATCAGCAGCGCCACGTGGTCGGAACGAACGGTCGAGGATCGATTGGCCGCGTACGACTTGGCCATCACCGCCCGGTGCGACGGGAAGTTGTGGGGCGCCTTCACCAAGGCAATCGAAGCAAATCCGGTAGAAACCAATCCGAACAGGATGGCGGTGGCCATCAGTGTTTTTGGGAATGCGGTTCGCGACATGATCGTCTCCGTAACTCAAATCCGTTTGCTGCTGGAAAATGTTATGCGGATCACTCCATCGGACCAGCCGAGTAATTCCGATCTGTCCTATCGCGCGGGGAGATGGATAACCGTC
The DNA here is from genome assembly GCA_049674245.1 of Bradyrhizobium sp. Lineage (GTDB taxonomy): Bacteria > Pseudomonadota > Alphaproteobacteria > Rhizobiales > Xanthobacteraceae > Bradyrhizobium. The sequence continues at coordinate 13,012 of JBATYU010000062.1, forward strand.
GCCGTCGTCAGATTGGTCGGCCCTTCCGCAAATTGGCGTTTGGTAAAGCGAACATGCGGCGCTGTGTCCTTGGGAAATCGGCAACAAGCCGGCAAGGAGATTGAAATGACCATCCCAAAGCAATTTGCCAGACTGGTGCCGCCGATTTGAAGTCTCTGCGGCGCGAGCCGCGAGTCCGATCCAGCCCATGACTTTCCGAAGTTCGCCAATGGATGTTGTGGCAATCGCGAACTTCGGAAAGTGGGCACTAGTCGCGAGCCCCAGGCTTAAGCTTTGACCGGCCGTTGCGTTTTTTCCTGCGGACGGGCGGCTTGGGCACTTTACCCGCGGTCACTGGAGTTTGCTTCAGACGCTCGATAAACCACCGGCCAGCGGGCCCGGGCGGCGACTTCGTTTGCCACACCACCGACATCGGTAGAATCAAGCCATCGGGCGGCACGTCTTCGATGGGGAGCACGGAAAGGCGACCTTCTTCCAAATCCTTGCGCACCGCATGCAACGGCATTCCGCCCCAGCCGAGGCCGTTGAGCAGAAAATGATGCTTGGCGAAAAGGTCAGCAAGCCGCCAGGTCGCAGGCGACATGACGCCGAATTCGCGCCCCGAGGATAAGTCCGACCTGTCGGTGAGAACGATCTGGGTATGCTTTCCAAGAACTTCTTTGGGGATCTTGCCCTTGTAGGAAGCAAGTGGATGATCGTGGGCAGCAACCATGAAGAACGCGATACCCGGCAACCGCTCGTTAGTCAGCGCATCCGGAATGACCGGCAGTGAGCCGATGATACCAATGCTGCAACGGCCGTCGAGGATGGGCTGAATGGCTCCGCCGAGTGCCTCGACATAAATGCGGAGCGGCACGCCCGGATAGTTCTGCCGAAATTCCTTGGCCACCTGGGTAATCGCGTCGATCGGATAGAAGACGTCGATCACCACCGACAATTCCGGCTCCAGGCCAACGGCCATGCCTTTGGCCCGCGCCTTCAGCAAGTCCACGCCGGTGACGATGCTGCGGGCATCCGCCAGCAGAACAACTCCCGCGGGGGTGAGCTTGGGATAGCGGCCAGAGCGGTCGAACAACTGCACGCCAATCTGTTCCTCAAGATTGCTGATCGTCTCACTCACAACAGACTGCGAGCGCAACAACTTGCGGGAGGCGGCCGAAAAGCTTCCTTCATCGACCGCGGCGATGAACGTGCGCAGTTGATCGAGAGAGACAGCGTCGAGCATGGGACCTACCTATCGACCAAACCGATGCTAAAACGCAGGATGCTACTGTCCAATTGGCGGTCATATCAACCATCGAGGTCGCACCATTCGTCTCGTGAGCACTTTCTAGCGGCCTCCGGCTCTGGTCAGAGCGCCCATTGATCCTCTTGGTCGCTCCAATCGCTTTTGTTTAAGCGCCGAGCTATCTCCTCGCTCATCGCGGCATTGGCTGCTGCCGCGATAATGACGCCGTGCTGTGTGGCGATCTCGCGGCCTCTCGCCTGGACCGGGAAGTGTTCTGATCGGAGCGGCAAGCGTCGATCGAACCTGTCCGGGCACTCCCGGGCCTCGGCTATGCGTCGAAAAAGCTGAATTCCATCTGATCCAAACATCGGTTTCCTCCATAGTGAGTTCATCAACCAGGCTAATCTCTCCAATCCTCAGCGTCTTGCGCGCGACAACACACCCTGGTTGTGCAGCCGCCGGCCGATATCGGCGATGTTGCTCTCCCCAATGCGCAAGGAATCCGTGTTGGTATGCACAGAGTAGTGCCCCGTCACCAGGTCGTATGGGTGCTTGACCGCAGAGCCGAGGATGAAGCCGGCATCGGAGAGCGCTACGAACTCGATCGCCTGATCGCCGTCCTCGAACACGGCGACTTCGCCCGTCGAGACCTGCTCCGGCGTTGTCACGATCCCCTGGTGCGATGCGATCCAAGCGACGTCGTGCCCCTTGGTCGGGTGAAAGATCCAGCGCTCTCCGGCCTTGAGGCGCACATCGAGATAAGTGACGCCACGAGGCGACCCAACAATGCTTTTCACACCGTCGTATTCGCCTGCGATAACCCTCGCGGGACCGGCAAAATGGAAGTCGGAAGCGCCAAGATATTGGCTTTGGGGTTCGGCAAGTTCGAGCTCGGGCGGCATCGCGATCCAGAGCTGAAAGCCCTTGATCCGCTCCTTGCCGAACATTCCGCCGGTATGCCAAACGCCACTACTGGCGCGCATCCACTCAACACCGCCGGTCTCGATGACGCCTTCGCGGCCGGTGGTCTCCTTGTAGAAAGCCTGCCCGGCCAGAATGAGGGTTAGAGTCGCAATTCCCGAATGGGGATGAAAGCCGAATTTTGGTGCAGTCGCTGGATCGGCGTCGAAGTAGTCGAGAAAGACGAACGGCTTGATCAGTTCACCAATGTCGCCCGGACTGACCAGTCGGGTAACGAGCCCATGCGAGTGTCCACGCGTGCGCAGAGCAATCTGCCGGGAAGTCTGTTCAGTTCGTATCGGACGCGTGAACACTGCATCGGTCTTCATTTTCGTTCTCCTGAAGTTTGGCTATTTCCAAAGCTGCAAAGCTCAGCCCTTGACCCGGTGAAGCAAGGCGACGAGTTCATCGCGCCGCAGGTAGACCACCACCGCGTTGAGCAACCCCAGGACGATCGCCGGGACCGGACTGGTGTGCAGGACGAACACATGGGTTGCCACGGCACCGACCATGGTGCCTCCGAGCCACAGGGCGCCGATCGACGCGAGGCCGGGAATGAGCAGAGCGACGGCGCCGGTCACTTCCACCACGCCAGTCGCGACGCGGAACCACTGACCGAGTCCGATCTGCTCGAACAAGTCGACCATAAAAGGAACGCCGGCCAATTTGGCGAAGCCTGCGGCAAGGAAAGCCGCCGCGACGATACCCTGCAACGTCCAGGCGCCGATGCGGCGCGTAGGACGAACTGATTGAATAGAAGCTGCACTCATGTTGGTCTCCGTTGCGTATGAGGTTGAAAGTGATGAGAAGCTAGGATGCCGGCCGTCATGGCAAAAGCCGATTTATTCAGATGATATCCATCGGTCTGGCCGATATATCGCCGATGCCAAAATCCGGAGCGATGGATGTTTCCGCGCGGACGTGATCGAGAGATCCGCCGGTGGCGCAACGTCGCAAGGTGCTCGCGCCTTCTCGGACGTGATCCGCCTTAGGTGGTCACGATGGTTTGTCGAACCTTGAGCGTGGGCGGAGTGAGCTCGATGGCGGCGCTCATCTCGCGAGCCGAGCTAGCCGGCGCCCACCGGGCGGTCGTCGATCCAGTCGACCATCAGCTTTCGCTGCCGGAAGCACCAATGACCGTCGATCTTCACGAGCTGATCCATGTACCGGATTGAAGCGACCATCAGACTGTGATGGGACCATCGCCTTTTACGTGATGTGCAAGGCGCGAAGGCTTTCGGGCCGGTTGTAGTCCCCGAATCGTCCCTGGGCCGGGCCAGAGACGGTTTCGGGCGTGCGCGTGATAGCCACTACCTCGTGCCCGCCCGGACGCTGCAGCAGTTCCGAAACGACGGCTCTGCCCAGACGGCCGCTGGCGCCACTCACACCGATCTTCATATCAACCTCCAACACGACGCCTGCGGTAACCGCGGGCGATGACGACAGAGCCGCGCGCCTTACGCGGCCGTGGCTGCCTCAAGCGCGGGATAGTCGGTATAGCCCTGCGCGGCGCCGCCAAAGAAGCTGGCGCGATCCGCTTCGTTCATCGGCGCAGCGGCTTTCACCCGTGCGACGAAATCCGGGTTAGCGAGGACCATCTGGCCGTAGGCTTCCAGATCGGCCAGCCCCGAAGCAACGTCGGCGCCGATCTGGTCGCGCGGACGACCGGGCCGGTTCACGATCAGCGCTTGCTTCCACAGCGAGCGTATGTCCCCCAGCAGCCGCTCGTCGCCGGCATGCAGGACGTGCAGGTAGGCAAGGCCAAGCTTGCCGAGTTCGGCGACCAGATAGCGATAGAGGTCTGGGCCTTCCGCGCCTTCGTCGATCCCGTTCATGGTCAGGCCGGGGGACAGGCGGATGGCCGTCCGGTCCGCGCCGATCTCCCCGGCAACCGCGCTGACGACCTCGATGGCGAAGCGGGCGCGGTTCGCGATGGAGCCGCCATATTCATCGCTACGCGCGTTGGCGCTCGGGGCGAAGAACTGCTGGATGAGATAGGAGTTCGCGCCGTGAATCTCGACACCATCGGCGCCAGCATCAATAGCGGCGCGCGCCGAACCGCGGAAGTCGGCGACGGTCCGGCGCACTTCCTCGCTCGTCAGCGCGCACGGCGCAGGAATGTCCTTCATTCCTGTGGCGGTGAACATCTGTGCCCCCGGCGCGATCGCGGAGGGTGCGACGGCTTGACGATGATGCGGCGTATTGTCGGGGTGCGACATACGTCCCGCGTGCATGATCTGGACGAAGATATGGCCGCCCCTGTCATGCACGGCCGCGGTCACCCTCTTCCACCCCGCGATGTGCACTGGGCTGTAGATGCCCGGCGTAGCGAGGTAGCCCTGCCCGTCTTCCGAAGGCTGAGTGCCTTCGGTGACGATCAGGCCGACGCTGGCGCGCTGGGCATAATATTCGGCGGCCAATTCTCCCGGTGCGCCGTCGAACTTCGCACGGCTGCGGGTCATCGGGGCCATGACCAGACGATTTGGCAGAGTGTGGCGTCCAACACGGATGGGCGTGAATGATTGGTTCACAGTGTTCTCCTCGACAGGGCTTGGGTTGCTCATGAGGAGAAACTAAGGAATGCAGCGTAGTCGGATAAGCCAGCTTATTCCGATGAGATCCATCGGATATCGGATACAACGTCGGTGGATTCACCCTGCCATCCCGGAGAAATGGCGCATTGTCGGCCCAGCTCCGCGCGACCTTGATCGAATGACTTGTAGGCAGCGCCGAGGCGAGGACTCTTCCACGAGGCACCTAGCCGACATCGCCAATTTACCGAACGCCGGCTTTGCGCCAGCAGCCGCCGTTGCCGGCAAACGGATGCACATACGCACGGTCTTCAAGCATAGCTTGATCAGCCGCAATTCCAGATAGGCCCGATCGGCGTCCGCGTCCAGCAAGGGCCAAAGCTGCCGCCATTGTAGCGACCACCGTAAAAGCCAGGTCGGCCGAAATAGTGCCAGTCGCCATCGTACCCGTAATAACTTGGGATTGGATCGATATACCAAGGGCGCCGGTTGCGGCGCTCCATGCGCGAAACCGAAGCTTTCTGGGCGTAATCTGGAAGGCTGTTATTCGGGGGCTGATGATAGCCCGGCAGGAAGCCGTAGCCGTGCCAGCGTGGCGCCGGCCGGTTATGAGCAGGCGCAGCCGGCGCGACGACCGGCAGCAGCGATAGGACGATAGCAATCGACAACAACACGAGGCGCGACATAGGCACACTATAGACGGCCGGCTGTTGGGAGGCGATTCAAATCCGAGTGCACCGTCCAGCGCAACTGCTTCCGGTACGCTTGCGAATGTCCGCTTCGCGCCAAAAAGCGGTCGCCTCCACGCCATTTCGCAGGGACAGCGTCAGCGCCGGTCAATAGGATCGAGCTGCCGGACACTAACTGTTGGTGCCAAGAACAAGGCTGTTACGCCTGCTCCCGCTGGTCCCGCTGGGGTGCGCACCCTACATTGCC
>JBATYU010000063.1:0-5743 GCA_049674245.1 Bradyrhizobium sp.
CTTCAAGAAAATCAAAATACCATTCTATACCGGCTCAGGAGCCTACGCCTACACCTACAAGCTTCATTGGCTGGGCGCTCAGCATTATTTTCACAATGTCGATGCACCAAAGAAGCTACTGTTCACCGGACCGGCTCACCTGGAGCGGCCATTCCATCAATACCACGACGAGATCATCCGGTGGTATGACCATTGGCTGAAAGGGCAGAACACCGGCATTATGGACGAACCGCCGGTGCGCTACTGGCTCATGGGTGCCAACGAGTGGCGCACCGGAACGGATTGGCCGCTGCCGGAGACGCAGTGGACCAAATACGATCTCTCCCATTGGGAGACGCTGTCGACCGAAGCGCCGCGACCTGCCGCGGAGCTTGGCGCCGCGGCGCGCGAGCCCGACGTCTTCACGCAGATGCCGGTGACGCGGACGACAAAGGTCGAGCGGCTGCGCTACATGACTGATCCCCTGCCACACGACGTCACCGTCGCCGGTCCGATCACGCTGACGCTGTACGCGGCGATCGATCAGGAAGACACCAACTGGATCATCGTGCTCAAGGACGTTGGGCCCGACGTCTCTGTTCGGACCGCACGCGAGGGCGAGCGCGATGTTCCGTCGACACTGCCCGAACGCGAGCTGACGCGAGGGTGGCTGAAGGCATCCTATCGAGCACTCGACGAGAAGCGCTCGAAGCCCTGGGAACCGTTCCACAAGCTCACGCAGGACGCAATCGCTCCGGTCAAACCGGGCGAAGTGGTCGAGTACCGGATACAGATCCTCGCCACGGCGAACCAGTTTAAAGCGGGTCATCGGATCTGCGTCGACATCACATCCATGGATGTGCCCACAGGCACCGGGGCGATGACCAATGTCGAGTACATTCCGTACCACGTCTGCAGCAGCAAGACGGTCACCCATAGGATCTACCGTGACGCGGAACGGCCGTCACACTTGCTGCTGCCGATCATCCCTGACCTCACCAACCGGCGTCCAGTCTGACCTCTGCATAAGGAGCACGTGTTGTAATGACAACGATCCGATTTGAACGAGACGGCGCTATCGGAAGGATTGTGCTGGCCAATCCGCCTTTCAACCGACTCGACTTGCGCTTTGCGGAGGCTTTGCGGGTGGCCGTGCACCAGGCCAGCGAAAGCGACATACGTGTGCTGGTCGTTGGCTCCGAAGGGCCGCACTTCAGCTTCGGCGGCGAGGTGCGTGAATGGCCGGGAAAGGATGTCAACTGGTTCAGGACATTCGTCGCTGACGTGAACGTCTCCTATCGCGCCATCGAAATGCTGAAGATCCCGACGGTGGCTGTCGTGCAGGGGATCGCATTCGGCGGCGGTTTCGAACTGGCGCTGGCCTGCGATTTTCTCGTCGCAGCCGAAAATGCGACCCTTCGCTGCGTCGAGGTTACGACAGCGATGTTGCCGGTCGCCGGAGCCTTGCAGCGGATCGCGGAGCGCGCTGGTCGGGCTCGCGCATCGCGTCTCGCCATGCTTGGTGAACCGATTTCCGGACGCGAAGCCGGTGCGCTCGGCATTGCGACGCATGTGATGCCTGAGAACGAGGTTTCGGCAACCGCGGCTGCATTAGCCCGGCAACTCGCGACAGGGCCGACCCGGTCGTACGCAGCGACGCGCACGCTGCTCAAGGCGTGGTCGAGCGGAGGGGTCGCCGCCGCGGACCTTGTCATGCTCGACGTCGCGATGGAGCTCTACAACGGTGCGGATGCGCAGCGCGGATTTGCGAGCACGGCAGAGGCATTCGACAAGGATATCGAACCGCCAACGCTGGTGTTCGAAGGGAAGTAGACGTCGGCCGTGCGATGCAGTGCATCCTGGCCGGAGATCGAGGAACGAAGCGGATCGGAGATCGTCGTGCAGCGTGAAAGCTACGTGCAGGGTAACAGCAGCCCGCCCTTGATCGGCAAGACCATCGGCGCCATTCTGGACGAAGTGAGCGCGGCTGATGGGTCTCGCGAAGCGCTGGTTGTTGCACACCAGAAGATTCGCTGGACCTACGCGGAACTCAGGGCGCGCTGCGACGCTTTCGCCTCGGGGCTGCTGTCCCTCGGCCTTGAGCCAGGCGACCGCGTCGGCATCTGGGCCCCGAACTGCGCGGAATGGACAATTGCGCAGTTTGCGACGGCGAAAGCCGGCTTGATCCTGGTCAACATCAATCCCGCCTATCGCCTGGGTGAGCTGGAGCATGCCCTGCGAACCGTGGGATGTCGTGCGCTGATCACCGCCGCACTCTTTAAGACGAGCGACTATATCGCAATGATCCACGAGCTTGTCCCCGAGCTGGGAACCGGAAGCGGCGAGTTGAACAGCTCGCGCCTCCCGGAGCTACGACACGTTATCTCGATTGCAGGGAAGCATGATGGCTGCCTGGCATTCGACTGGATCCTGGAGCGAGGAAGGCAGGTCGGCAGCAGGCGCCTGGACGCCGCATCGGCCACGATCCAGATGGACGACGCCGTCAACATCCAGTTCACCAGCGGCACCACCGGATTGCCGAAGGGGGCGACACTTTCGCATCGCAATCTCATCAACAACGCGTTCTTCGTGGGAGAGGCGACTGGAATCGAACCCGGTTCTCGCGTGTGCATCCCGGTGCCGCTCTACCATTGCTTTGGCATGGTGATGGGCAATCTCGGTTGCGTGACCCACGCGGCAACGATGGTCTACCCAGCCGAGTCCTTCGACCCGCTAAAGACCCTGGAAGCCGTCGAGGCGGAGCGTTGCGACGTGCTCTACGGGGTACCCACAATGTTCATTGCCCAACTGAACCACTCCGAATTCCCGCGCTTCGATTTGAGTTCGCTTCGCCGCGGCATCATGGCTGGAGCTCCGTGTCCTATCGAGGTCATGAGGGAAGTCGCTTCGACCATGCACATGAGCGAAATCACCATCGCTTACGGGATGACCGAAACCAGTCCCGTGAGCTTTCAGAGCAGCCGGGACGATTCGCTCGAACTGCGCGTTTCGACGGTCGGACGGATACAGCCCCACCTCGAGGTCAAGATTGTCGATCGAGACGGTCAGGTAGTCCCGCGTGGCGAAGCAGGGGAGCTCTGCACGAGGGGATACTCGGTCATGCTCGGCTATTGGAACGACGAGGCGCGGACAAGGGAGGCTGTCGATTCGGCGGGCTGGATGCATACGGGTGACCTGGCGACCATCGACGACGATGGATATTGCCGCATCGTTGGCAGGATCAAGGATATGGTCATCCGCGGCGGCGAGAACATCTATCCGCGCGAAATCGAGGAGTATCTGTATCGGCATCCCGATATCCAGGATGTCCAGGTGTTCGGCGTGCCCGACGCAAAGTATGGCGAAGAACTCTGCGCCTGGATCATTTCGAAGTCCGGGGCCACTCCCGACGAGGAGAGTGTCCGCAAGTTCTGTCAGGATCGGATCTCGCACTACAAGGTCCCCCGCTTCATCCGGTTCGTGGAGAGCTTCCCGTCCACTGTGACCGGCAAGGTCCAGAAGTTTGCGATGCGAGAGGCGATGATGGAGGAATTCGGCGGCGAGACGAAGGTCATCCCATGAGCTTTCGCGACAGCCGCGCGGAAGCTTTCGAATGTACGGCATTGCCGGTGCGCGGCGCAGGTGGCCGACGAGCCGGCCGGTTATTGGCCGCGATGCTTGGCTTGGCGTTCGGTTGGGAACTATGTTAACCGAAAGCGAAATGGCGAAGAAAACGAGGCTGACGGCTGCCCGGAGAGAGCGCCCGCGCAAGAGAGCCGAACAACAGCGTTCGATCGAGACGCGGGCCGCAATCCTCGATGCCGCCATCGCGGAATTCGCCCAGCGGGGATTCGAAGCAGCGAGCATTCGCGCAATCGCCGATCGGCTCGGCCTGCAACATCCGCTGATCACCTATCATTATCGCAGCAAGGACATCCTCTGGCGGGCCGCAGCGGAGCATGCTTTCGCGCAAATACGGACCGAGTGGGATATTTTGGTACCCGAAGGATCTGAATTGTCACCGCTTGCGCGGCTGCGCCAGGAGTACACGACTCTTTTCCGGTATACCGTCGCGTTTCCGGAATTTCATCGGTTCATGCGCCAGGAAGCCTTGACGAATAATCCGCGGCTCAAATGGGTGGCGGAAACGGTCCTGGCTCCGCTTCTGGCGCGATTGCTGCCTCAGATCATTGAGGCTCAGAAAGCAGGTCTCCTTCCCGCAGTCGATCCTATTCTTTTCCACTACATGATGGTCAGTCTTACCGCCGCGCTTTCGGAATTCGGTCCTGAAATGCAAGTTACGAGCGGACTGTCGTCCGGGGACACGAAGGTTATCGAAGCCTATTGGCGTCTTGTTGACGAGACGGTCTTCGGACAGGAGCCGAAAACCGATCGCGCAAGGGCAAGGACGCGCTGAAAGCCTGTTCGTTTGCCCGACGGGGCAAGCGGCGATCTTGGAGCGCAATTGACTTAGGGATGCGCGATTCCGATTTCAGCGGTTATGGGATGGTTCGCCCACCGAAACGGGACCGACCGCTTGTGGCGCGAAGCGGCCGTTCGTCCAGTCTTACGGAGCACAAATGCGATTTACAATTGATGTCTAACGCATTGATCTCGTCAGATCTTAATGACATCTGATTTACAGCTAAGCCGTTGAAATAGTGGTGTAACGTCAGACTCTAATCAGCGGGTCCCAGGTTCGAGCCGTGGCCCACGTCGTTGCGCGCCACTGTCACGAACACATGCGTGCCGATCCGCTTGTCGGCATCGCGGATCGTGACCGTCACGCCGTCGAGCGGCCCACCAGCCGCGGTGTCGGCAGTCGATCCGGACTTCACGCGACGTCTTGGTCCGAAGCCTTGGTGTGATAAGGTTTACAGCAGCCGTTCATCGTGGAGTGACGACGTGCTGCTTGAAACACTTCTGCCGCTTGGCAAGGTCGACCCCGGCCTGCGCGCGCCGGAAATGCCGCTCGATCTCCATTCCATCGCCGCCGACGCGCGTCTACTGGAAGAGATCGGCTACGACGGGCTAGTGGTCGAGGAAACCAAGGACGATCCGTTCATCCTGCTGGCATTGGCGGCCCAGGCGACGCGCACCCTGAAGCTCGGCACATCGGTCGCGATCGCCTTTCCCCGCAGTCCGACCGTGACCGCGATGAGCGCGTGGACGCTGCAGAAGCTGTCCCACGGCCGCTTTACCCTCGGCCTCGGCACGCAGGTGAAGGCTCATATCGAGCGACGTTTCGGCATGCCCTGGACGCCGGCCGCGCCGTGGATGCGCGAATACGTGAGCGCTGTTCGCGCGGTCTGGGATTGTTGGCAGAACGGCACGCCGCTCGACGTCAGGGGGCCGCACTACAACATCAATCTGATGGTGCCATTGTTCAATCCTGGCCCGATCGAACATCCCGACATTCCCATTCATATCGCGGCGGTGAACCTGGTGATGTGTCAGGTGGCGGGCGAAGTCGCCGAGGGCCTCCGGCCGCATCCAGTATGCACGCCATCCTACATCGAGAAGGCGATGTTGCCGGCCGTGCGGGCGGGTGCGGTCAAGGCGGGAAGGTCACTGGATCGCTTTCGAGTCTGCATGAAGCCGCTGGTCGCCACCGCCGCCAACGAGGCGGAGCTGGTGCCCAAGGTGCGCGACGCGCGCGCGCGGATCGCCTTCTATGCCTCGACGCCGCAATATCGCGCCGCGTTTGACCATCTCGGTCTGGGCGATCTCGCCGACCGGCTGAAGCTGCTATCGCGAGCGCAGC
>JBATYU010000064.1:0-8378 GCA_049674245.1 Bradyrhizobium sp.
ACGCCGGCCGGTGCCGCCGTGGACCCAGCCGCCGCGCGCGCCTGGTCGCGGTAGGACTTCCATCCGGCAGGCAGGCTCAGGAGAAAAAGCACGGAGCCTGAGGAGAGGATGTGCCAGGGATAGCCGATCAGAAGCGCGATGAAGAAAACCACCGAGACGAAAACCGGCAGCACCATCTCCGGCGGCACGCGCATGCGTATGGTCTTGCCGGAAAACACCGGCAGCCGCGACACCATCAGGAACGCAATCAACAGCGTATAGAGCGCCGTCAGCGTGGCCGGCGGTTTCGGCAGACCGAGAAAGGCGAGGTAGACCGGAAGCAGCACGGTGATCGCGCCGGCGGGCGCGGGAACGCCGGTGAAAAAGTTCGCGGCAAAGGCGGGCTTGTTCGGATCGTCCATGGTGGCGTTGAAGCGTGCAAGTCTCAAGCCGCCAGAGATCGCAAACACCATCGCCGCGATCCAGCCGCCATTATTCAGTTCATGCAACTGCCAGAAATACAGGATCAGACCCGGTGCGACGCCGAAATTGACGAAATCGGCGAGACTGTCGAGCTCCGCGCCGAATTTGGACTGGCCCTTGATCATGCGCGCGACGCGGCCATCGATGCCATCGAGCACGGCGGCGAACACGATCGCCGCCACCGCGAGCTCCATCTGCCCTTCGGTGGAAAGACGGATCGCGGTCAAGCCGGCGCAGATGGCAAGCAGTGTGATGACGTTAGGCAGCAGCATCCGCACCGGGATCGGGCGAAACCGGCGGCGGCGCATTTCCGGAGTGTTGGGATCTGACGGCATCATGGCTTGCCTAGATATAGCAAGCGTGGCGCCACTATGCCATTGCGGCGGATCGTCAACGGAAGCGACCTTTCGGATAGTTAATCAGCCCGATAGGTCCGCCCCGTGTCACTCAGCCTGAAATCGGCCAAAATGGTCTCCCCGGCGACAGCGGTCTGGCCTTCGGACACCAGCGGTTTGGTGCCCTCGGGCAGAAAGACGTCGAGGCGGGAGCCAAAGCGGATCAAGCCGAAACGCTCGCCGGCGCCGATCGTCTGCCCTTCACGGACGAACGAGACGATCCGCCGCGCCACCAGGCCTGCGATCTGGATCACGCCGATGCGCCCCTGCGCCGTCGAGATCACCAGCGAGTTGCGTTCATTGTCCTCGCTCGCTTTGTCGAGTTCGGCGTTGATGAAGGTGCCCGGCCGATAGGCGATCCGGTCGATCCGCCCCGCCACCGGGCTGCGGTTCACGTGGCAGTTGAACACACTCATGAAGATCGAGATGCGCGGCAGCGGCCGGTCGCCGAGACCGAGTTCGGCCGGCGGCAACACTTGCGTGATCTTCGAGATGCGCCCGTCGGCCGGCGCCACAACGATGCCCTCGCGCATTGGCGTCACCCGCACCGGATCGCGGAAAAACAGCGCGCACCAGATGGTCAAGACGGTGCCGATCCAGCCGAGCGGCGTCCAGATCCAGAACAGCACCAGGCTCGCCAGCGCGAAGCCGCCGATGAACGGATAGCCTTCGGGGTGGATCGGCGGGATCTGCGCGCGGATGGAATTGGCGATCGACATCGATATCACTCCGCAGCGGTCACGAGCGGATCAACGACCGCCGGCGGCACCCGGTTCGGCGCTTCGTTCTCGTCGGCAATCCGCGCCAGCCGCTCGCGCGCCTCCTGCGCCTCGCGCTGCCGGTTCCACATACTGGCATAAAGCCCGTTCATTGCCAAAAGCTGGGCATGGGTTCCGCGCTCGGCGATGCGGCCCTGATCGAGCACGATGATCTCGTCGGCGCCGACAATGGTGGAGAGCCGATGCGCGATCACCAGCGAGGTGCGATTGCGCGAGACGCGCTCAAGCGCCTCCTGGATCTCGTGCTCGGTATGGCTGTCCAACGCCGAGGTCGCCTCGTCGAGCACCAGGATCGGCGGCGCCTTCAATACCGTGCGCGCGATCGCGACGCGCTGCTTTTCGCCACCTGACAATTTCAGGCCGCGTTCGCCGACTTGGGTCTCGTAACCCATCGGCGCCATGCGGATGAGGGGATCGATCTGCGCAAGCTGCGCCGCCTGCTCGACTTCGGCATCGCTTGCGTCCCAGCGGCCGTAACGGATGTTGTAGCGGATGGTGTCGTTGAACAGCACCGTGTCCTGCGGCACCATGCCGATCGAGGCCCGCAGCGAGGCCTGCGTGACGTCGCGGATATCCTGGCCGTCGATCAGGATCTTGCCGCTGGAGATGTCATAGAGCCGGAACAAGAGCCGCGAGATTGTCGACTTGCCGGCGCCGGACGGCCCGACGATGGCGACCGTCTTTCCAGCCGGCACCTCGAAACTGAGACCTTTCAGGATCTGGCGCTCCGGCTCGTAGGCGAAGCGGACATCCTCAAAGCGCAGATTGCCGGACGTGACGACCAAGGGCCTTGCGCCGGAAATGTCCTTGATTTCGGGGTTGCGCTCCAGCACCTTGAACATCTTCTCGATGTCGATGATCGCCTGCTTGATCTCGCGAGAGACCATGCCCATGAAATTCAGGGGCTGGTAGAGCTGGATCATCATGGCGTTGATCATGACGAAATCGCCGACGGTGTTGCGTCCGCTCCGCACGCCGAACGCGCACATCATCATGGTCGCGGTGAGACCTGCGGTGAAGATCGCCGCCTGCCCTGTGTTGAGCAGCGCGAGCGAAGTGTAGGTCTTCACGCTGGCCTGTTCGTAGCGCTGCATCGAACGATCGTAGCGTGTGGCCTCGCGCCCCTCGGCGCCGAAATATTTGACGGTCTCGTAGTTCAACAGCGAGTCGATTGCCTTGGTATTCGCCTCGGTATCGGAATCGTTCATCCTGCGGCGAATTTCGATCCGCCACTCGGTTGCGGCATAGGTGAAATACATGAAGATCACGACAGTGATCAGCGTGGCCAGCACGTAGCGCCAGTCGAACTGCCACAGCAGCACCGCCATCAGAAGCGAAACCTCGACGATGGTCGGCACGAGTTGCAGGATTACCATCCGCACGATGACCTCGATGCCGGAGCGGCCGCGCTCCAGCACCCGCGTCAACCCACCGGTCTTGCGCTCCAGATGGAAGCGCAGCGACAATTCGTGCATGTGGACGAAGGTGATATAGGCGAGCTTGCGCACCGCATGCATCGCCACCCGCGCAAAGATGCCGTCGCGCCATTGGGTCAAAACCGCCATCAGCACGCGCAACGCGCCGTAGCTCAAGGTCATGATCAAGGGCGAGGCGATCAGCCAGATCTTCCAGTTCGATGCCGCGACCGGCGCGGTGTCGGCGCCGGTCAGCGCGTCGGTCGCCCATTTGAACGTGAACGGCACTGACACGGTGGCGAGCTTGGCAACCAACAGCAATACCACCGACCAGATCACGCGCATCTTGAGGTCGGCGCGATCGCTGGGCCAGATGTAGGGCCACAGATGCGCCAGCGTGCCGATCAGCGTCGCCTGTTCGATCGATTTACTGGAAGCCGGCGCTTCTCCGGCGCCTTCTCCGGAACCTTGGGACGAATCAGTGTGAGCCATTAACGGGAGCCTGGGACACCAGCTTTTGCGCGCTTTGCCACTTTTTCATCGGTATTTGTTCCGTCATATAGAGTGTTTAATCGCCGGGTGCACCCTCGCGAAGCGCAATTCTTTCGCGAGTTGCCGCGATTTGCGGATAGATTTCCCAAAGGCGGCGAATCAGCCGCTTGACGGCTTTACGTTGCAGTGCCACATGGCCGGAATGAATGATATTCGAACTGTCTGTGTCTATTGCGGCTCCGGCCCCGGCACAAATCCCCACTTCATCGCAAGTGCCAACGCCTTGGGAAAGATTTTTGCCGAGAACGGGATCCGTCTCGTTTACGGCGGCGGATCGCTCGGCATGATGGGCGCGGTCGCGACCTCCGTGCTCGATCATGGTGGCACTGTGACCGGCATCATCCCGGATTTTCTCACCGCCCGCGAGAACGCGCTGACGCGCGTGCAGGAGATGATCGTCACGCCCGACATGCACGAGCGCAAGCGGCTGATGTTCGAACGCTCGGATGCGTTCGTCGCGCTCCCCGGCGGCATCGGCACGCTGGAAGAGCTGGTGGAGCAATTGACCTGGCAGCAGCTCGGTCGTCATACCAAGCCGGTGCTGCTTGCCAATATCGACGGCTTCTGGGAGCCGCTGCTGGCGCTGCTTGCGCATATGCGCGCCACGCAATTTATTCGCCCGACTTTGTCGATCGATATTTTGAAGGCCGAGCGGGTCGAGGAGATCCTGCCGCGGCTCCGCGCGGCCGCATCCCGCGCACCTGAAGGCACCAGGGAACTCGCGCCCGAAGTCGCACGAAGGCTTTAACCGTTTTGATCACTCCGGCGGAAACGTCACCGCCTCGATGTGATTGCCGTCGGGATCGGTGACGAAGGCTGCGTAGTAACGCATGCGATCGTGCGGCCGCAGGCCAGGGGCGCCGTCGGACCGGCCACCGGCACGAAGCGCCGCCACGTGGAAGGCATCGACTTCGCTTGTCGATCTGGCGCGAAGACAGATATGACTGCCGGTGCCCTCCGCGACCGGCGCCATGGCTTTGCGCAAATTGATCCAGAACTCCGGATAGTTCTTGCCGAAGCCGATTGTGGCCGGCCGGGTCACCAGCCGCGAGAGCCCGAGCGTCGCCAGCGTCACCTCATAGAAGCGCGCGGAACGTTCGAGGTCGCTGACGCCGACGGAGATGTGGTCGATCATGGGTGGTCCTCGCCCTTCCCGTCATTGGCTCACACCGGCGCGCCCGACTTCACGAGCTTGTAGATCACCGAATCCATCAGCGCCTGAAACGAGGCGTCGATGATGTTGGGCGACACCCCGACCGTGGTCCAGCTCTCGCCCTTCTCGTCCTCGCTCTCGATCAGGACGCGCGTCACGGCTTCGGTGCCGCCATTGAGGATACGCACGCGATAATCGATCAGTTTTAGCCCTTCGATGTATTTCTGATATTTGCCGAGATCCTTGCGCAGCGCGACGTCGAGCGCATTGACCGGGCCGTTGCCTTCGGCCGCCGAGATCAGCCGTTCGCCGGCGACGTCGACCTTCACCACGGCGAGCGCCACCGTGACGCGCTGGCCGTTGGCGTTGTAGCGCTGCTCGACATTGACGTCGAACTGCTCGACCCGGAAATATTCCGGCACTTTTCCGAGCGTGCGGCGCGCGAGGAGATCGAACGAGGCATTGGCGGATTCATAGGCAAAGCCCGCGGCCTCGCGCTGCTTCAATTCCTCGACCAGGCGCGCCAACTTAGGATCGTTCTTGTCGTAGGGGATGCCGGCCCGATCGAGCTCGGCGATGACATTGGAACGGCCGGCCTGATCGGACACCAGCACCTTGCGGCGATTGCCGACGGCTTCGGGCAGCACATGTTCATAGCTTTGCGGATCCTTCAGCATGGCCGAGGCGTGAATGCCGGCCTTGGTGACGAACGCGCTCTCGCCGACATAGGGCGCGTGGCGGTTCGGCGCGCGGTTGAGCATGTTGTCAAGCGCGTGCGAGACCTTCATCAGCGTCGCCATCTTGGCCTCGGACACGCCGATCTCGAAGGCGTCGGCGAATTCGCGCTTCAGCCGCAGCGTCGGGATCAACGAGCAGAGATTGGCGTTGCCGCAGCGCTCGCCAAGCCCATTCAGGGTGCCCTGGATTTGCCGCGCGCCGGCGCGCACCGCGGCGAGCGAGTTGGCGACCGCCTGCTCGGTGTCGTTATGGGCATGAATGCCAACGTGATCGCCGGGGATATGTCTTGTCACCTCGGTGACGATACTCTCGATCTCATGCGGCAGGGTGCCGCCATTGGTGTCGCACAACACCACCCAGCGCGCGCCCGAATCGTAGGCCGCTTTGGCGCAGGCCAGCGCGAATTCCGGATTCTCCTTGTAGCCGTCGAAGAAATGCTCGCAGTCGAGCATCACCTCGCGGCCCGCGGCTTTCGCAGCAGCCACGCTGTCGCGGATCGAGGCGATATTTTCCTCATTCGTGGTCTCCAGCGCCACCCGCACCTGATAGGCCGAGGATTTCGCGACAAAGCAGATCGCGTCGGCCTTGGCTTCCAAGAGCGCCGCAAGGCCCGGATCATTCGAGGCCGAGCGGCCGGCACGCCGCGTCATGCCGAACGCGGTGAAGCGAGCCTGCTCGAATTTTGGCTTCTCGGCAAAGAATTCGGTGTCGGCCGGATTGGCGCCGGGATAGCCGCCCTCGACATAGTCAATGCCGAGTTCATCCAGCATCTCGGCGATGATGCGCTTGTCATGCAGGGTGAAATCGACGCCGTTGGTCTGCGCGCCGTCGCGCAGCGTGGTGTCGAACAGATAGAGGCGTTCGCGGCTCATATCGGAACTCCCGGCGTAGCATTGTCGCCCAGTTTCTTCTGCATCGTGGTGTTGGCGAGCCATTCGCCATTGACGGTGACGGTGTTGCGCCGGTTTGCCACATAGCCGCGCTTGAGAAAGAACTCGGTTGCGTTGTCGCTGGCATCCACCGTGAGGGCCTTCGCGCCGCGGCCGCCGGCGAGCTTTTCCAGCGCCTCCATCAACATCGACGCCACGCCCTGCCCGGCAGCGCTCGGATGAACATAGAGCATGTCGATATGGTCAGCGCCCTTGAGGGAAGCGAATCCGACCGGAGAATTCTGCAACGTCGCGATCAGCGTCAACTGCCCGGCCAGGCGTTTGCCGAGCGCCTCTTCATCGTCGGCGGCGCTAGTCCAGGCCTGCTGCTGCGCTTCGCTATAATCGTCGCCGGTCAATTCCTCGACGCTAGCTGCAAAGATCGCCGCCACCACGGGCGTATCGTCCGCGAGAAACGGCCGTAACGCAGGTTTGGGCAGCGCCTGTCCCATCACTGGCCCCGCTGCGCACTCATCGCGCGATCTCCCAGGTGGTGCCATCCTTGGAATCCTTGATGACAACGCCCATCGCCGCGAGTTCATCGCGGATGCGATCGGATTCCTTGAAGTCTTTTCGCGCGCGTGCGGCGGTGCGATCGGCGATCAGGCTATCTACCCGCTTGGCGTCGACGCCGCTTGCCTGCTGCTTTCGTTGCTTCCACTCTGCGGCCGTCTCCGACAGGAATCCGAAAAACCGCAAGGAAGCCGCGAATTCGTTGCGACCCGGCTCGCTTTCCAAACCAGCATTCCGAAGACCATGCAGCGAGGCGATCATCTGCGCCGTGTTGAGATCGTCGGACAACGCCTCGATCACCACGGAAGACGGCTGGCCGCCGTTCGCATGAGCCGCGATCGCATACCAGTCGTCGAGTGTCTTGGCGCTCTCTTCCATGCCCTTCACGGTCCAGTCGATCGGCGAGCGGTAATGCGTCTTGAGCATGTTGAGCCGCAGCACCTCGCCCGGCCAATCCGCAAGCAACTCGCGGATGGTCACGAAATTGCCGAGGCTCTTCGACATCTTGTCGCCCTCGACCTGCAGGAAGCCGTTGTGCATCCAGATATTGGCCATGCGAGAAGCGTGGAACGCGCAGCAGCTTTGCGCGAGCTCGTTCTCGTGATGCGGAAATACCAGATCGATGCCGCCGCCATGGATATCGAACTGCTCGCCGAGATGTTTCCACGCCATCGCCGAGCACTCGATATGCCAGCCCGGACGGCCCGCAGCCTTGACCCCCGACGGCGACGGCCATGACGGCTCGCCGGGCTTTGCCGGCTTCCATAATACGAAGTCGGTGGCATCGCGCTTATAGGGCGCGACGTCGACGCGGGCGCCCGCGATCATCTCGTCCAGCGTGCGGTTCGCGAGCGCGCCATAGCGCGGCAAAATCGAATTCGCTGAATTCATCGCCTGCGGCGAGAACAGCACATGGTCCTCGGCGACATAGGCAAAGCCGCCTGCCACCAATTTCTCAATGAGCGCGCGCATCTCCGCGATGTGTTCGGTCGCGCGCGGCTCGACCGTCGGCCGCAAGCAGCCGAGCGCGTCAACGTCTTCTTGGAATTGCTTCTCGGTGACTTCCGTCACCTTGCGGATCGCCTCGTTCAACGGCAGACCGGGAAAATCCCGCGCGGCGCGATCGTTGATCTTGTCATCGACGTCGGTGATGTTACGGACATAAGTGACGTGACGCTCGCCGTAGAAATGCCGCAGCAGCCGAAACAGCACGTCGAACACGATCACCGGGCGCGCATTACCGATATGGGCGAAGTCGTAGACCGTCGGCCCGCACACATACATGCGCACGTTTTCGGGATCGAGCGGCACAAACGGCCGCTTTTCCTTGGTCAACGTATCGTACAGGCGTAATTGCATGGATATCCCGTATGCCTTGCGGCCGGGCGTCCAGTGATCTCTGTGTGAGAAAAGACGGCCTCAGCCAGCGAATCGCTAGCTAA
>JBATYU010000065.1:0-8057 GCA_049674245.1 Bradyrhizobium sp.
GTCGAGCGGCGCGACGCGCGTGAGGATGCGGCGGCCCCTGACGAGGCGATGGCGACAGGCACCGTATGGCCGACAAACCGCGCCGAGCCGATTCCCATTCTCCACCTGATTCCGAACCTCACGGCGAGCGACGCCAAATCCTATCGAAAACGCGGGATCTTAGCATACCGCGATGGCGATCTTTACCGCGCGCTCGCCGACTTCGACCTGGCGATCCTGCGTGACCCGAACTATGCGGAAGCCTATGTCGACCGCGGCATCGTGCTGTATCGGATTGGCCAATTCGACCGCGCATTTGCCGACATGACCAGGGCCAAGCGGATCGGAAGTGCGAACCGGCCCAAAGCGACAATCCCGCTGCCGGCGCCGCGCAGGACTTCGTCAGTGACGGTCCGCGATGCGTTCAACATCGCGGCGATCGGTCACTATGCGGAGGTGCCCGCACTAATGCCTAGAGAGGCGACGATGATCCGGCCGCTTTCGGATCGGACCGATCATTTCGGCGCCTTCGCGGGCCGCGGCGGCCCCTCCACCGGCGGCAGCTCCTTCAGATAGGCTGCCATCGCCGCGCGGTCTTCGGCCGGCAATTGCGAAGTGTTCTTGATCACCCGCCCCATCAAGCCGCTGGCACTGTCATTATCCGGCGTCTCGCCGGTTTTTAGGAAATAGGCGAAGTCCTTCTCGCTCCAGTCGCCCAACCCCTTTTGCGTGATGTTCGGCACCCAGCCCTCGCCTTCCGGATTGGGGCCTCCGGCGAAGCGCTGCGCGGCCACGATGCCGCCGAGGAAATTGCGGGGGCTGTGACACTCCGCGCAATGACCAAAACTGTTCACGAGATAGGCGCCGCGATTCCACTGCGCCGAGCGCCTGGCATCTGCGGTGAACGGCTTGCCATCCATGAACAGCAATTTCCAGATGCCGACATTGCGCCGGATGTTGAACGGAAACGGCACGTCGTGATCGCGCACCTTGCCGGATACTTTCGGCAGCGTCTTCAGATACGCGAAGAGATCGCGGACATCTTCCACCTTCGCATGCTGATAGGAGGTATAGGGAAACGCCGGAAAGTAGTGCGTTCCATTGGGCGAAACTCCCTTGGTCACCGCATTGACGAACTGGGCCTCGGTCCATCGCCCGATGCCGTCGGCCACATCCGGCGAGATATTCGGTGCGTAGAAGGTGCCGAATGGCGAGGGGATGGCAAGTCCGCCGCCGAGCCTCAATCGATCGGGCTGGCCGGGCACAGCGTGGCAGGAGGGGCATCCGCCGGCATTGAAGATGATCTGGCCATTCGCGAGGTTCGGCGTATAGGCCGGCTCCGTAACCGCCAACACGATCGGCGTCGCCGTCAGCCACCAGTAAACACCGAAGGCAGCAGCGCCAGCCAGAGCGGCGGCAAGAAGAAATCGTCGCAGCATTCCCCGATCCGTCATGGCCAGGCGAACTTAGGGCTAGTATGTCCATTATGTTTATGGCTAGTACGCGCCCTGCTCCAGCCCTAGACTGGCCGAAAATTTTGCGGCCTTGAGACCTTTTCGGGAATAAATCCGAAATCTCAATGTTGAGACACTGACACCATCACCGAGGTCAACAGGGAGAAAACCATGACCAAGACTATGCTTGCTACGCTTGCGCTCGGAGCGGCCGTCGCCTTCGCGGGGCCGGCCTTTGCTGATAAGATGAAGGTGACGCTCGACGGCAAATCCGAAGTGCCCGCCACAACCACCGCCGGCACAGGCACGGCCGACGTCGATTACGATCCGGCCAGCAAGAAGTTGACCTGGAAGCTGACCTATTCGGGCCTTTCCGGCCCCGCCACTGCCGCGCATTTCCACGGACCGGCTGAAGCCGGCAAGAACGCCGGGGTCAAGATTCCGATCCCGAATGCCACCTCGAGCCCGGCCGAAGGCAGCGCGGTCCTGACGGACGAGCAAGCCGCCGACCTGACGGCCGGCAAATACTACATCAACGTGCACACTGCGGCCAATCCGGGCGGCGAGATCCGAGGTCAGGTGACGAAGTAAGCTTTTAACAGCTGACCGAAATAAAAAGGGCGGGCGCCAGACGCGCCCGCCCTTCTCTGTTTTGGCTCGACCGTTATTTCAGCTTGACCCGATAAGTGTCGTGGCAATCGGTGCATTTGGCCTGGATCGAATCATACGCAACCTTCAGGCTGGCGAGATCCTTGACCTTGCCCTTGACCTCCGCGATCGCCTTACTGACGGGGGGTGTCTTGGAGTCGAAATCAGCCTTGTTCTGCCAGATCTTCTGCGACGCGCCGTAAGTCGCGTTCACCACATCTTCCTTGGGATTTGTGGCGAAGGTGGTGGCGATCTTGGGCACGCTCGCCTCGAGGTCGGCGATGGCGGTATCGACGGCCTTCTGGTCGTAGGGAATTTCGCCCTTCAACATCTTGCCTATCACCACGTACATGCTCTTTCCCTGCGCCCGCATCAAATTATCCTGCTGAACGGCGATATCCTGCTGCGCCATGACCGCGCCGGCTCCGAGCAACAAGGCTCCCGCCACGACAACCATCCGTCTCATCGCTCGTTCTCCATCTGCAAGCGTTTCCAAACGACGCCGCGTTCCCCGCTTTCGCGAGGCCGCGGCTTGTCCATGATTAGAACCCTATTGTGGCGATTTATTCCTCTAGAGCCTTTTCCGTTCCGATCGAATCGGAACGGAGGCTCTCTTTCTTGTTTTGACGCGTTTTCGTCACGCGAACCGGTATCCACCCCGCTATCCGAGTCCGGGGCAGGCTTTCGCTGGAAAACGCTCTAGCCGGTATCAGAGGCTGTGCCGGCGCTGGTGCTCGCGGATCGCGATCCAGACCCGTTCGGCGGTCGCCGGCATATCGATGTGGTCGATCTTGTATTCGCGCCACAGCCCTTCGATGATGGCATTGACCACCGCGGGGCAGGAGCCGATGGCGCCGGCTTCGCCCGCGCCCTTGACGCCGAGCGGATTGGTCTTGCAAGGAATGTTATGGGTCTCGAATACAAAGGACGGACCGTCGGCCGCCCGCGGCAACGCATAGTCCATGAACGTTCCGGTGACGAGCTGGCCGTCGGTCGGGCTGTAGACGACCTGCTCCATCAAGGCCTGGCCGATGCCCTGCATCGCGCCGCCGTGAATCTGGCCTTCGAGCAGCAGCGGATTTAGCGTCACGCCGAAATCGTCGACGATGACGTAGTTGACGATCTTGATGATGCCGGTGGCGGGATCGATCTCGACCTCGGCGAGATGGGTACCGTTCGGGTAGGTGCCGTCGGCGCTGGTGAAGGTCGCGCTCGCATTCAGCTTCGACGGATCGACGCCGGGACGCTTCGCCAGATCGGCAAAGCTGATCGAGCGGTCGGTGCCGGCGACGCGAATGACGCCGTCGCTGATCTCGAGATCACCGGCGCTGGTTTCGAGCGCCTCGGCGGCGATCGCGCGCAAATTTGCGCCGAGCTCGCGCGTCGCGCGCTCGACGCTGACGCCTCCGGTTGGGATCGAGGCCGAGCCGCCGGTGCCGAGACCGGTCGCAATCTCATCGGTGTCGCCCTGATGGATGTGAACGCGCTCGGGCGGCAGCCCGAACTGCTGGGCCACAAGCTGCGCGTAGGCCGTCTGGTGGCCCTGCCCGCTCGATTGCGTCCCGATCAGGATCGTGACGTCGCCATTGGCATCGAGCCGCACGTTCGCGGTTTCTTCCCCCATCGTGCCGCAGACTTCGACATAGCTGGCAAGGCCGATGCCGCGCACCAGGCCCTGCTTCTTGGCGAGCCTCGCGCGCTTGGGAAAGTCCTTCCACTCCGCGATTTCCATCGCCCGCTTCATGTGCGCAACGAAGTCGCCGGAATCGTAGACCTTCCCTGTCGCCGTCTTATAGGGCATCGCCTTCGGCGGGATGAAATTCTTGCGCCGGATCGCATCCGGCGTCATGCCGAGCTTGCGCGCGCAGGCATCGACCAGCCGCTCAAGCACATAGGCGGCTTCCGGCCGTCCCGCGCCGCGATAGGCATCGCCCGGCACGGTGTTGGTGAAGACGGTGCGAACGCGGCAATGGAAGGCCTGGATGTCGTAGAGGCCCGGCAGCATGCCGGCGCCGCCGTGCGGGATATATGGCCCGAAGGTCGACAGATACGCGCCCATGTCGCCCATCAGGTCGACGTCCATGCCTAAGAACTTGCCGTCCTCGGCGAGCGCCATCCGCGCGGTCGTGACGTTGTCGCGGCCCTGCGCGTCGGCCATGAAGTGCTCGGCGCGATCGGCCGCCCACCGGATGGTCTTCCTCAGCTTGCGCGAGGCGACCGCGAGCAGCGCGTATTCGCGATAGGGAAACAGCTTTGTGCCGAAGCCGCCGCCGACATCCGGGCAGATCACCCGCATCTTCTCGACCGGGATCTTGAGCACGTTCTGGCACAGAACATCGCGCAGCCGATGGCTGCCCTGGCTGCCGATGGTCAGCGTCAGATGATCGCGCTTGGCGTCGTATTCGCAGACCGCCGCGCGGGTCTCCATGAAGCTTGCGACGACGCGCGGATTGACGATGGAGATTTCCGCGACCGCATGCGCTTTCGCAAACGCCTCATCGGTCGCCTTCCTGTCGCCGATCGGCACGTCGAACAGGATATTGCCGGGGTGCTGGGGCCACACTTGGGCCGCGTCCTTTTTCACCGCATTGGCGACGCCGGTGACCGCGGGCAGCGGCGTCCACTGCACCTCGATCGCCTCGATCGCATCGCGCGCCCGATCGATGGTATCGGCGACCACAAAGGCGATAGCGTCGCCGACATGACGCACCACGCCGCCGGCGAGGATCGGATAAGGCGGGCCGGTGAAGGGATCGGTCTCCAGGTTGAACAGGCATGGGAGATCGCCGAGATCCTTGACGTCATCCCATGTCAGGATCGTAGCAACCCCGGGGAGGCTGCGGGCGCGGCTCGCATCGGCAGCGAATGTCGCGTGCGCGTGCGGCGAGCGCAGCACCAGTGCATGCATCGCGGCCTGCGGCGCGTGGTCGTCGGTGTAGCGGCCCTTACCGCGGATGAGCGCGTCGTCCTCCTTGCGAAGGACGCTTTGACCGACGCCGAATTTGATGGGAGCAGCCATCCGATCTCCGATTGCAGTTCAGATTTTTTCGCATATTGCAGTGGTTTAGCGGCAAGCGCAAACGGCTTCATAGCGTTTTCAAGCGAAAGCCTGCCCCGCATTTGGATAGCGGGGTGGATACCGGTTCGCGTGAAGAAAACGCGTCAAAATATAGCTAGCCGCGCACCAGAGAAAAAAGCCATCCCCTGCCGAACACGACCAGGACCGAAAAACCATAGACAAAGGCGCCGACCGCCATCAGCAGCATTAGCGTCGCCTCATCGCGGAACCTGGTCAGTTGCGCAAAATATGGCGTTGCAAAATGCGCGGTGAGCCAGAATACGGCGCCGAGCACGATACCGATCAAGGCAAATTTGGCGAGCGATTTCATCCAGGCGCGATCGAGATCGAGGTAGCCGGCCCGCACCGAAAATCCAAGCACCAACAGAAGATTGATCCAGGCGCCCACCGCGGTGGCGAGCGCAAGTCCGACCTGCGCCAAGCTTCCCATCAAGAGTACCTTGAGCAGCACATTCACGGTAAGGCCGGTGAGCGCAGCCTTGACCGGCGTCGCGGTATTTTTCCGCGCGTAGAAAGCCGAGACCGCGCTGCGGATCGTCACGAATGGAATGAGACCGATGGCGTAGGCGGCAAGCGTAGTGGCCGCGGCCGCGGCATCGGCCCTGGTATAGGCCCCGCGCGCGAACACGGCGCGCACGATGACATCCGGCACGGTGAGGAAGGCGGCGACGAACGGCACGGTCGCAAGCAGCGTGAATTCAAAGGCGCGCCGCTGTGCGGCCGCAGCACCCGTGTCATCGCCCGCGGTGATCCGCCGCGACATTTCCGGCAGCAGCACGGTGCCGATGGCAATGCCGATCACGCCGATCGGCAATTGATAGAGCCGCTCGGCATAATACAGCGCCGACAGCGCGCCCGCCGGCAGGAAGGTTGCGATGATGGTGTCGGCGAACACCGCCACTTGCGTGCCCATCGAGCCCAGCGTGGCCGGGCCGATCGCGCGGAAGAAGGCGCGGACGTCCTCGTCGAGCCTGAGCGGCGCGAAGCGCGGCAGGCTGCCGTGGCGGGCGAGATCGCCGGCCAAAAGGAAATATTGCAGGAAGCCGGAAATCAGAACGCCCCAGGCCGCGGCGTGGCCGGCGGTCGGAAAGAATGCCGCCAACGCCAGCGTTGCCATCATCGAGATATTGAGAAAGATCGAGGCCGCGGCCGCGCTGGCAAAGCGGTGCATCACATTGAGCATGCCGCCATAGAGCGTCACCAGCGTGATCAGCAGCAGATAGGGAAAGGTGATGCGGGTCAGATCGATCGCAAGCCGCCGCTGCTCCGCATCGTCGGTAAAGCCGGGCGCGAGAATCCGCAGCGCCTGCGGCATGAACAGCCAGGCGGCCACCAGCAGCACCAGTTGCGAGAAAAACAACAGCGTGAAGATGCGGTCGGCGAACAACCGCGCCGAGGTCTCGCCGCCTTTGCCCTGAACATGGGCGTAGGCCGGAATGAAGGCGGTGTTGAAGGCGCCCTCGGCAAAGATCGCACGGAAATTGTTCGGCAGCCGCCAGGCCACCAGAAACGCGTCCGCGAGCGGTCCCGCCCCCAGGATCGCGGCCAGCATGATGTCGCGCGCAAGCCCGGTGACGCGCGAAAGCAGGGTATAGCCGCCGACGGTGAAAATACGTCCGAGCATGCGCCGCTTCTAGCGCATGACGTCGCGTTTCAAAACGGCGAAATCAGGAAGAAAGTGCGCCGCGCACAGCCTTGATGATGCGCTCCTGCGTCGTCTCGTCGAGATAGGCGTGCATCGGCAGGCTGATGACGTCGGACGACAAGCGCTCGCTGATCGGCAGGCCGCCGTCAGCGACCGGGTAATGCCGGTAGGCCGTCTGCTGATGCATCGATTTCGGATAATAGATCGAAGTCGGAATGCCCTGCACCTTCAGCGCCGCGGCAAAACCGTCGCGGTTGGCGCCCTCAGGCAGACGGATGGTGTATTGCGCCCACACCGAGGTGCAGCCGTTCGCAAGCCGCGGAATGGCGACGACATTGCCGAGGCCCCGCGCATAGCGCTCGGCGACCTCATTGCGCGCGGCGATCTCGTCCTCAAAGATCTTCAGTTTCTCGATCAGGATCGCCGCCTGCATGGTATCGAGCCGCGCGGTGAGCCCGAGGCGAACATTGTCGTATTTGTCGGAACCCTGGCCGTGGACCCGAATGCTGCGCAGGGTTGCGGCAAGTTCCGCATCGTCGGTGAAGATCGCCCCGCCATCGCCAAAACAGCCGAGCGGCTTTGCCGGGAAAAAGCTGGTCGCGGTCGCAAGCCCGAAGGTGCCGATGCGCCGGCCCTTGTAGCTCGCGCCAAAGCCTTGCGCGGCGTCATCGAGAACAAAGAGCCCATCGCGCTGCGCGATAGAGGCGATCGCATCATGGTCGGCGCTTTGCCCGAACAGATCGACCGGGATCACGGCCACCGGCTTGAGGCCCTGCTTTTTCGCAACAGCGATCCCGTTTCGCAGCGAAGTAGGATCGATGTTGAACGTCACCTCATCGACATCGACGAACACCGGCGTGGCACCGGTGAGCGCCACGGCTTCCCCGGTCGCGCAAAACGTAAAGGACGGGCAGAACACCGCGTCACCGCGGCCGACGCCCTTCGCCATCAAGACCATCAACAGCGCGTCGGTGCCGCTGGCGCAGGTCACGACATGCCTGGCGCCGCTGAACGCCGTCAACGCCGCCTCCAACTGCGCCACTTCCGGCCCGTTGATGAACTGGCAATGGGTCAGCACGCGCGAGATCGCCTCGTCGAGGGATTTGCCGAGCCGGCGCCGCTGTGCGGCAACGTCGATGAAGGGCACGGATTCGGAGCGCAGATGCTGGTTCATGGAGCCTTGTCGGGATTGTTGCAGGGATTGAGGGGGCGACATCAAAGCGCGCGCGCTAACCAACCACGCGGCGCGGCC
>JBATYU010000066.1:0-3315 GCA_049674245.1 Bradyrhizobium sp.
AACCTCGCTCGGGCGTAATCAAGGCAGGGGACGGAATGTTGCTGGTGACCGGCGGCGCCGGTTTTATCGGATCGAACGTTGTGGCCGCGTTGAATGACGCGTGCCGCTCCGATGTCGTGGTCTGCGATCTGCTCGGCCAGGACGGCAAATGGCGCAATCTCGCCAAGCGGCAGCTCGCCGACGTCGTGCCGCCGGCGGAGCTGCCCGCATGGCTGCGGGGCCGGACGCTCGACGCCATCATCCATCTCGGCGCCATCTCCGAGACGACTGCGACCGACGGCGATCTCGTCATCGAAACCAATTTCCGGCTGTCGATGCAGCTGCTCGACTGGTGCACCGCCAACGCAACGCCATTCATCTATGCCTCGTCGGCCGCGACCTATGGCGACGGCGCGCAAGGCTTTCGCGACGATCCGTCGATAGCGGCATTGAAAGCGCTGCGGCCGATGAACCTTTACGGCTGGAGCAAGCATCTGTTCGACATGGTGGTCGCCGAGCGTGCCGCGCGGTCTGAGAAATTGCCGCCGCAATGGGCGGGCCTGAAATTCTTCAACGTGTTTGGGCCCAACGAGTACCACAAGGGCACGATGATGAGCGTGCTGGCGCGGCGCTTCGACGACATCAAGTGCGGCCGCGTCGTGCAATTGTTCAAATCGCATCGCGAAGGGATCGCCGATGGTGACCAGCGCCGCGACTTCATCTATGTCGACGACGTCGTGCGGGTGATGATGTGGCTGCTTTCGACCCCATCGGTCTCCGGCCTGTTCAACGTCGGCACCGGCAAGGCGCGCAGTTTCAAGGACTTGATGTTGTCCGCTTACGCTGCGCTCGGCGTGAAGCCGAATATCCAATATATCGACATGCCCGATCAGATCCGCGGCAGCTACCAGTATTTTACGCAAGGCGCGGTCGATCGACTGCGCGGCGCCGGCTATAACGGCGGCTTCACCGCGCTCGAAGATGCGGTCGCGCTCTACGCGAAGGGTTTTCTCGATCGCGCCGATCGTTTCCGCTGACGGCTTGTTAGGCACGAGAACAGATGTTCGATTTTGACGCCCTGTCGCACCTGATGATGAGCCGGACCGTGCTCTGCGTCGGCGATCTCATGCTCGACGAGTTCGTCTATGGCGAGGTGTCGCGGATTTCACCGGAGGCGCCGGCGCCGGTCATCGCGGCCCAGCGCAGCGAGACCAATATCGGCGGCGCCGGCAACGTCGCGCGCAATATCGCCTCTCTCGGCGGACGCTGCATCTTTGTCGGGTTGATCGGCGAGGACGAGGCCGGCGCGAAGCTTGAGCAAGCGCTGGCGCAGGAAAGGGGAATCGAAGGCGTGCTGGTTCGCGACGCCTCGCGGCCGACGACCCGCAAGGTGCGCTTCGTCTCCGAGCATTTCTCGACCCATATGCTGCGTGCTGATTGGGAGCTGGCTCAAGCTGCATCCGGTGATATCGAGCAGAAATTGATCGACGCCATCCTGCCGCTGCTCGCCCGCGCCGATATCGTCTTGTTGTCCGACTATGCCAAGGGCGTGCTGACGGCGCGCGTGATCCGCAACGTTATCGACGGCGCGAAGAAGCTCAATAAGCGCGTGATCGTCGATCCCAAGAGCGCCAACTTTGCGATCTATCGCGGCGCGACGCTGCTGACACCCAACCGCAAGGAATTCTCGGAAGCCACCCGCAGCCGCGCCGATACCGACCAAGCCATCACCGATGCCGCGCAGGACGCCATGCAACTCGCCGATTGCGAGGCGATCCTGGTGACGCAAAGCGAGCACGGCATGACGTTGGTAGCCCGCAACGGCGCGACTATCCATGTGCCGGCCCTTCCGGTGAAGGTTCGCGACGTCTCCGGCGCGGGCGACACTGTTGCGGCGGCACTGGCGCTTTCGCTCGCCACGGGCGCGGATTGGGAAACTGCGTTGCGCATCGCGAACGCGGCAGCCGCTGTCGCGGTCAGCAAGAAGGGGACGGCCGTCGTGACGCTGCCGGAGCTGCGGCGAAGAATCCTGCCACACGCATTCCTTGCGGCGGAGGAAAAGATTGTCGCCGACAGCGCGGGTCTCGACGCGCATTTAGCGGATTGGCGGAAACAGGGCTTGCGGGTCGGCTTCACCAACGGCTGCTTCGATATTCTGCACCCCGGTCACGTCAAGGTCTTGACGGCGGCGCGCGGCGCCTGCGACCGGCTGATCGTGGGTCTGAACAGCGACAACTCGGCAAAGCGGCTAAAAGGCGAGGGGCGTCCGGTCCAGGACGAGCGCGCCCGCGCCGAAGTGCTGGCGGCGCTGGAAGCGGTCGACCTCGTGGTGTTCTTCGACGAGGACACACCGATCCAACTGATCACGCAGATCAAGCCGAGCGTGCTGGTGAAGGGCGGCGACTATACCCGCGAGGAGGTGGTCGGCCACGAGATCGTCGAGGCCAATGGCGGGAAGGTGATATTGGTCGATATCTTGCCCGGCTTCTCTACGACGTCGCTGGTCGATCGCGCACGCGGAGGCCGCCAGTGACCGCCATCGCCGGAGATTGGACGATCGCCGTGCTGGCAAGGCGCTGGCGCGATCCGGCCGCGTGGCTCGCGACCGTCGATGCTTTTGCGATCCTGACCGCGGCTTCGCTGCCCTGGTCGACGTCGCTGCCTGCGATCTTTACGGCCGCCATGCTGGTGGCAATGGTGCCATTCCTCGATGTAAAGGCGTATCTCGCCTCGCTGAAGCGTCCGATCTGCGCGGTACCGATCGCGTTTTTTTCGCTGGCACTTGCTGGAACCCTGTGGTCGGACGCCGCATGGGGCGTGCGGCTTTACGCGGTCGGCCCGACTGTGAAACTACTGGTGCTGCCGGTGCTGTTGTTTCATTTCGAGCGCTCGGAGCGCGGCTTCTGGGTATTTGCGGCCTTTCTGATCTCGTGCACGCTGCTCGCGATGATGTCGTGGATCGTCGCCTTCGATCCCGGCCTTTCGCTGAAGCCCGCAGGCGAAGGCTCACGCGGCATCTTTGTCAAGAATTACATCGATCAAAGCCAGGAATTCACGCTGTGCGCGGTGGCGCTGGCCTATCCAATCATCACGCTCTCGCGCGCCAATAAAATCCGGCAATCGCTGCTGCTTGGCGCGATCGCATTGGGCTTCATCCTCACGATGGCGTTCGTTGTTGTATCGCGGACGGCGCTGGTGACGATGCCGATCATGCTGGCGGTGTTCGGCTTGACGCATCTGAGCCGGCGAACCAACCTCATGATCTTGTGCGCAGCGGCTGTTGTTGCGGCCATCGCCTGGGCCGCGTCGCCGCAACTGCAATGGACGGTCACGACC
>JBATYU010000067.1:0-11860 GCA_049674245.1 Bradyrhizobium sp.
CTGTCGCTCGCCTTGCAAGGCGGCGGCTCGTTCGCCGCCTTCACCTGGGGCGTTCTGGACCGCCTGCTGGACGAAAGGGACTGCGACCTCGATGCCATCTCCGGCGCCAGCGCCGGCGCGGTCAATGCCGTGCTGCTGGCGTGCGGGCTGGTCGAAGGCGGCCGCCAGGGCGCGCAGTCGCGTCTGAGACGATTTTGGACGCGGATGACGAGCGACGCGTCGTTCCGTTCGGTGATGCTGGTTGGTGGATTTTCGCCGGCGGGAAGCTCGGTGGCCTTCGGTCCGGCGCTGCGGTCAGGACAATTCGATCCATTCGACCTCGATCCGCTCCGCCAGGTGCTGGGGCAGGAGATCGATTTTTCGGCGCTGCGCGCGCCGGCCTGCCCAAAGCTCCTGATCGCGACGACGCGGGTTCGCGACGGCGGGCTTAAGATTTTCCGCAACCAGGACATCACGGCCGATGTCGTGCTGGCGTCGACATGTCCGCCCCTGATCCACTGCGCCGTCGAGATCGGGGGCGAGTCCTATTGGGACGGCGGCCACGCCGCCAATCCCCCGGTGGTCAGGCTGATGCATGAATCGGATGCGACCGACCTGCTTGTCGTTCAGATTACTCCGGCACGCGACCGCTACATTCCGATGACCATGGCGGCGATCGACCGCCGTCTCGATCAAATCACGGCCAATTCGACCCTCAATGCCGAGATCGCCGCCCTCGAGACGGCGCGCGGCGCGGCGTCGGCGTCCCGGCGTGTGTTCCGGATCGCGGCGGAAGACGAGATCGACGGGCTTGCGCAGCGGAGCGCCGTCGACCTCGGGCGCGGCTTTGTCGAGATGCTGCACCGGAGCGGCCGCGCCGCCGCCGACCGCTGGCTGAACCATGGGCCGGACCAAAGGCCACCCGCCATCGGCGACAAGCCTGGCGAATGGAACGCATTGCTGGCGCGATCCTCTGCCAGGGAGGCCGCGGAGGTCTGATATCCGCAGGGCGCGCGCGGCACTTCCCGCGGGCGCAGGCAAAAGCCGCCGGCTTTACCGAACATTCAGGTGTTCCCAATAGGATTTTCCGCCGGCCAGAACAGGCCCCACAAAAACGCTCAGGACGAGCGATGCTGGACGCAGATCGATCCCTCGCCGACGAAGTCGAAGCGGCCATCAACGCCGGCTCGGCGGAAAAACATCGCGAAACGATCAAACGCGTCACGGATCTTTTTCTGGCAAGCGCCGATAGCTTCAATGGCGAGCAAATCGAGCTGTTCGACAATGTCCTCCAACGCCTCATCAAGACGATCGAGCTCCGGGCGATTGCCGACGTGAGCGCCCGCATGGCGCTCGCCGAAGTGAGCACTCAGCTTGCATCGGTTTCAAAAGCGCCGCCTTCCGTCATCCGTCTGCTCGCACGACACGACGAGATCGCCATCGCCGGACCGGTTTTGACCGAATCGGCCCGCCTGACCAGCGAGGACCTGATCGAGATCGCGGAAACAAAAAGCGAGCCGCATTTGCTGGCGATCTCGGGCCGCTGGTGGTTGAAGGAGGTCGTCACCGATGCACTCTTGGTTCGGCGCTACCCGGCCGTCAGCCGTCGATTGGTCAACAACCCGGGCGCGCGGGTTTCCGCCAAGGGATTTGCGATCGTGCTGAAGCACGCCGAAGCCGATCCCGAGCTTGCCGTCGAAACCGGTCTTCGGGTCGATCTGCCGCCCGAGATCCGGCATCAATTGCTGCGGCAAGCGACGGACACCGTCAGATCGCGGCTGTTGTCGCGCGCGCCGCCCCATTTGTTCGAGGAAATTCGAAACGCAATTGCGGCTACCTCAGCAGGCGCCGATCGCGAGATGTCCGCCGTTCGCGACTTCGGCGCAGCCAAGCGCTTGATCGCGCGGCTGCGCGAGAACGGCGAACTCAATGAAGCGGCCTTGCTGGCGTTCGCCAGACAGCGGAAATACGAGGAGACCGTCGCAGCCCTTGCCGAGTTGTCCCAATCCACCTTGGAGGTGGTTCGACCGCTGATGCAGAGTCTTCGCGACGACGGCGTGCTTATTCCCTGCAAGGCGGCGGGGCTGAGCTGGGAGACCGTGAGCGCCGTCCTCGACAGCCGCTTCACTTCCGGCTCGATGGGACCGCACGAACTGGCCAGGGCCAAAGACCAATTTGCGAGGATAAGGCTGGACGACGCACACCGCCTGCTGAGATTCTGGCAGGTCAGATCAACTTCTCCGCCATCCAATCTCAACTGAGGCGCGGGCCGCGGCGATTCTTGATGTACGCTAATGCAGAATCTGACCTACGGCGCGCGCAGATCCACGCGATCCCTTAGGGATCGATGGCGCGTCGAGGTAGAGTTTGACGCCGTTCTGGTCGAGCAGAAATATAGGGTGGTAGCCTCGAACGTTCTGATCCTCGACCATGATCATGTGGAGATTGTCCAGCATGACCCAATTTCCATTGAGCCGTGCCGCCACAACGGCGTGGTCTTCTTCCAGGATGTCGTGCCGCAGGATGACGATCCGAAGGTCATCGGCGGCAACACCGGCGTCCTGCAGAGCGACGAATTTTGCGATCGCGTAATCTTCGCAGTCCCCGGCGCCCGTGGCGAACGTGGCCAGCGGCGAACTCCAGACATCCTCCACACCGTAGAGTGCCATGTCGCTCATTGACTTGATTTTCAGATTGATCGCGCGGTTGATCTCGCCCAGTTGCGCCCGTCCTTCCAGGCTTCGTGCACTGTCGACGATGGCCAGAAATTCGCGCGCCGGCTGCGACGGGCACGATGCGGGGTCGTGCTCGCAAATCTTCAGCACTTGTTGTTCGTTTGCGACTTCACGCTCGACGCGGAGCCATTTTTCCAGCAGCGGACCCGAGGTAATGGCCGCGGTCGAAAGTCCGAACGGCTCATCGGCTCCGGCGCCGTCGACCGCTCCCGGCGAATTCAGCTCCGCGGCTTCAATGCCCGCGGGTGCGCAGCTCAGCGCGCAGATCAGTAGAATGGCACGCCAAGCGCGCAAATTGCCCAGTATCCACATTTGGCTCTCTAGATATTTTGCCTCAGCCAATCCTGTGCGCGCCGGCGAGCGACGAACGAATCGGACGCGCGCGTCATCGCAACCGGCGGTATTGCCAGTGCAACGATCCCAAAGCTCCAATGATTATGCGCTAGCTCCGGCGATGCTGAAGCGAAGGACTACGGCAGGCCCACGGCTGACGTAGATACAAAACAGATGAATCCAAGCGCCCTTGAACAAGGATCGATCAAAAAGCCGTGTTCGCTTAACATGGCGGCCAACATGGGCGAGGCCCACAAAAGCTGCTGCCTCAAGCGAGCGACATCGAAGCGCGTGACAGCGGGTCCTACCGTGCCGTCCCGCGCGATTCACTCGCAGCCCTCACGCCGCGCGGCCAAGCTCCGCGCCGAGACGCTTCAGGCGCGGCATCACTTCCTGCTTTAGGAGGCTAAGCGAATGATGCCAGGCTTCGGGCT
The DNA here is from genome assembly GCA_049674245.1 of Bradyrhizobium sp. Taxonomy (GTDB): domain Bacteria; phylum Pseudomonadota; class Alphaproteobacteria; order Rhizobiales; family Xanthobacteraceae; genus Bradyrhizobium. The sequence continues at coordinate 3,482 of JBATYU010000067.1, forward strand.
TGTGCTTGTAGTCGAAGCCGAACACCAACAGCGTGCCGAACCCGCCGACCTCGCGATAGATCTTCTCGATCTTTTCGGTGACGGTTGCGGGCGAGCCGACGACCCAGTTGTGACGGGCGCAATATTCGACCGTGACGTCGCTATCGGGCACGTCGGGTGCGGCCTTGAGATAGTCCTTGAAACCGAAATGACCGAGCAGCGGCAAGAAATACTCGCTCATCATCCGGCCCATCATGTCGCCGACGGACAGCTTCCACGCCTCCTCGTCGGTATCGGCCACGAACACCTCGCGCACCAGCCGCCAGTCCTGCCGGTTCGGCTTGCGCCCGGACTTGGCGGCGCCCGCCTCGACCGATTCCCAATGGCTTCCGACATAGGCCGGGTTGAGGTTGAGGCTCATCGGGATAAAGCCGCGCTCACCCGCCAGTTTTAGCGTGTCCGACCCCTTGCTGAGGCCCGCGACGCCGATCGGCGGATGCGGCGCCTGCTTCGGCTTGAGGTGGGGTTTGAGGAAATCGAACATGGTGTCGGGTTTTGTGACTGTCCAGAACTTGCCCTTGTGGGTCCACGGGGCATCCTCGGTCCACATCTTCAAGATGATCTCGAGCGACTCGCGCGTCATCTCCCGGTTCTGGCCACTCATCCCGTCGACATTGAACATCGCCCAGTCGCTCGGCAAACCGGATGCCGCGACGCCGAAATTCAGCCGGCCGCCCGAGAGGTGGTCGAGCATGGCCACACGGTTCGCGAGTTCAGCCGGATGATGATAGGGCAAGAGGAAGCCGCCGGGGCCGAGGCGGATGTTCTTGGTCTGCAAGAACGCCTGCGCCAGCAACAGGTCCGGCGCCGGGTGCGGCTCCCAGGGCGCGGTGTGATGCTCGCCGATCCAGGCTTCCTGATAACCGAGTTCGTCCAGCCATCGTAGCACCTGAAGGTCGAAGTCGTGACCCTCCTTCAATCCGCACTCCGGCGGATGCGAGGGCATCGCGAAATATCCGAGTTCCATGAGCTTTCCCCTCGTTCGTTTTTGAAGCGCGTCTTGATGCGCGCGAGCGAGAGCATAGCACGCGAGAGGTGCGGCGGAGATATGACAAAGCTGCGAGGTGAGATGCGCGCGCGGCACGACGGTTTCTTCCCCTCTCCCCTTGTGGGAGAGGGTGTCTTCGCGAAGCGAAGACGGGTGAGGGGTTGCCTCCGCGGATGCAGACCCCTCATCCGGCACGGACTGCGCATAGCCGATGCAAAGCATCGGCGTCCTATTGAAGAACGGCGGCCAAAGACCGCCTATGGCCACCTTCTCCCACAAGGGGAGAAGGGAAGAACATCCCCCTCCCGCCCCCCGAACCGCGTCTCGCCGAACAGCGCCTTTTGCGTCGAGGGCTGCGAGCGCCAGTATTGCGGCGGGGCTTCGATCTGGCCGCCGAGTTCGGCGGCGGCGTGCCAGCCCCAGCGCGGGTCGTAGAGCATGCCGCGCGCGAGCGCGACCATGTCGGCCTTGCCGGATGCCACGATTTCCTCAGCCAGCTTTGCTTCCGTGATCAGACCCACCGTCATGGTGGTGACGGCGGTTGCTTCCTTGATGGCTTGCGCGAACGGCACCTGGTAGCCGGGGGAGAGCGGGATCTTCTGCAGCGGCGACACGCCGCCCGAGGACGCATCGATCCAGTCGACGCCGCGCTTTTTCAATTCCTTGACGTATTCGATGGTCTGCGCGAGGTCCCAGCCGCCCTCGACCCAGTCGGTCGCCGACAGCTTGACGCCGACCGGCTTGTTGGCTGGAAAAACCTCGCGGATCGCGTCGAAGGTTTCCAGCGGATAGCGCATCCGGTTTTGCAAGCTTCCGCCATATTGGTCGGTGCGCTTGTTGGAGATCGGAGAGAGGAACTGATGCAGCAGATAGCCGTGGGCGGAGTGCAGCTCGATGGCATCGAGGCCGAGCCGCTCGGCGCGTTTTGCGGCTGCGACGAAAGCGTCGCGCACGCGCGCCAAGCCCGGCGTATCGAGCGCCAGCGGCGGCAACTCGCCCTCCTTATGCGGCACCGCGGACGGTGCTACCGTTTGCCAGCCGCCTTCGGCAAGCGGGATCTGCTGCCCGCCGTCCCACGGCACGTGGCTCGATCCCTTGCGGCCGGCATGGGCGAGCTGCATCGCCACCGCGACCTTGGAATGCTTGCGCACCGAGGCGATGATCGGCCGCAGCGCCGCTTCGGTAGCATCATTCCACAGACCGAGGCATCCGGGCGTGATACGACCGATCGCCTCCACATGCGTGGCCTCGATGCAGAACATCGCCGCGCCTGACAGCGCCAGCGTGTTGATGTGGGTAAAATGCCAGTCATTGGCCTCGCCGTTCACGGCCGAATATTGGCACATCGGCGCGACCATGACGCGGTTGGGAAGTTTCAAGCCGCGCAGCTGGATTGGGGAAAACAGAACACTCATAAGGGGGATGTCCGGTTGAGGGAAAAGACCGTCGTGGCCTTATCTAACGAGGCACTGCATATTCCTCAATCCGCGACAATAGAGAGAGGCAGGCGCGTTTATTGCAGGGCTCGTGGGAGAGAGGCTTGGAGCCGCTCTACTGCTTGGTGCCGGCGGCTTCAACCACTTCGAGGTTAGAGGCCATTCTTGCGAATACCACCCGTCGGCAGTGCCGGGCTTTCCGGGCACGCAAATCGATGACGCGGTAGCGATCCCCTGACAGCAATTCGCACTCAGCCTCGGCTGAAAACTCGACCGCAAGCCTGCCGTCATCGAGCTTTTCGGTCACGCGTCCGTATGAACCCCGAGCTAAGCTAGTCTGAAACGGTCCCCGATTTCTTCATCCATTTGTATGAAGACAGCCTTCTCCGGTTCAATAACCCTGCAAGGGACGGCGTTCGCGATAAACATTTCTTGAAATGTAATGCGGATCACAGGTGGCTCAGCAACGTCAGGTCACGGTGCGCGCAAGCTACCTTACTTGCGGAGTTTCAAAGATGAGACAAGCTCCATTCATCGCAACTGAGTTGACTTCCCACGAAATTGCAGTCGGTCGCCAAAAGTCAAAGAAAGGCATTTTCGCAGCAATATTCGAAGCGTTGCATCACTCGCGCCGACTTCAGGCGGCGCGCACTCTGCGACAGTATTGCCACCTTATCGATAGAGCCGAACGCGACATTCACTGCGAGCTGAATAAACGTTCCGGAGCATGAGCATGTTATTAAATGAGAGGCTATTTTGGCGCAATTGGTGGGTCCAATTACCGGCACCTGGTGAAAAGACGCTGGTTGCGACCTTATTGATCGCATTCTTAATTCTCCACGTTGTTGCGGGTGCGATTTTGCAGCGCGCTAGTTTGGAAGACGACGCGTCCTTCCTGGATAAATCTCTTTCGCAATCGAGTGATTGACACGGATCACGCACGAGCCGGAGAGTCTCATGGTTGGCCTCGGATCGTTTCTATTCCTCAGCGTAGCTGTATTTTCCGGCTCATTGTCTCGGGATTAGCCGGTTTTGCCTTCTCGGCCGTAGCCGGCGGGATCTTGCTGCATGTAATGGAGCCATTGGAGGCTGTACCACTGATGATGGCGTGCAGCATCGGGGTTCAGGCCGCGAACCTATGGGCCTTGCCGCTATGCAGATCTTTGCATTGGCGCTTATGCTTGCGCGACACGATCTGTCTTCCAAAGTTTTTGTCGACGTTGCCCTGAGCCTGCCGGCACTCCTGGTCGGGTCGGTGCTTGGCATCGTCGCATTCCACAACGTCAACGAAGCTACGTTCAGGCGAATCATCCTATTCGTCCTGCTACTGTCGGGCGTGCTGCTTGTCATGTGACACATATGCCGCGTACTGAGAGCGAACCAGTTCGTTTCACTGGTCCTTGCGACATTTTGCATGAGAACAATGTTCCCCCTACGGAGAACGTCATCCTCGCTCCCGGGAGACCGGCCGATAATATTGAGGCGCCTCGCGCCGGTCGAACATGCCGTAGTCACGCTCGACCTCGCACACCCGGACGCTCGTGGTCTGCGACGTGGTGGCGTCTGGCTTCGGGCTGGCAAGCGATTCCAATAGCATTCTTGCGGCTTCAAAGTCGCGGGCATCGTACAGCGACAAAAACTCGTTCGGCCGATTCAAGCTCTCGAATTGGTCCGACGCTCCACCGCCGCATGGATTTCCGCGCGAGGCTGCAATCACGACATGGCGGGGCGGATGGGCGCCCGGGTCATTATAGGACGACGGACGTGATGGCTTCCAGTCGCCGGCGTCCGGCGTTCGCGCGAAAACAACATCGGCAATCCGCAGCCTGTAGTCGGCGAACACATGCTCGCGGCCAGCAACCTGGGCGTGGTGGTGTTGCTCGAAGGTGCGCCAGGCCGCCAGCGAGGCTTCATCTCGCCAAAGCGAATGGGACAAGATCACGTCGAGGTTTGACAGGCTGCGGTAGCGGTCGATGAACAGAAACCCGTCATGCGCGTCCAGCGCCGGCCGCAGCGCCGCCGCGATATCGAGATAGCGTTGGTAGCCGCCGCGCTTCGGCGTGACTTCAAACAGCAGAGCGAGCATATGAGGACTTCCAGGTCGAATGAACCATTGAAGGCCGCCACCTATCCAAACCACTCCGGCCATGTCTAGAACGGCATTGCTATTTCTTGCGAGCGCTGTCCTGGTCAAACATTGCTCAACGTCGTCGACTGCGCAACTATGCGCGCCAAGCTGGTACGAAGGCGCGAAAGAAGGTTTCTCTGGAATTATGGGAGAGAACTGGGAGTCATCTGGAAAACAGACACGCCGACCGTGGGGCGGGCGGCCGAAAGCGCGCTTCGCCTTGTGGCGCCCGGCTGCCGTTGCCGGGGTCGAACTCCAGATCGGAACACAGATCGAGGCCTATGCCCTTCCGGTTCATTTCCACGATTCCTATCAGTTCGATGTGATGCTGGAAGGCGAAAGATCCTGGGAGCGGCGGCAGGGTCGATGTGTGATCGGAGCCGGACGACTTAGCGTCGCGCATCCCGGCGAGGCCCATGCTGTCAACGTCGTCGGTGAGGCGAATTCGTTTCGAACCATGCATGTTGACGCCGCAAGGCTTTCCGAAACCTATGAAAAGATACGCAGCCGGCGGCAATTACCTCGGTTCCCCTTCGATATCTCGGCCACGCCAACTGTCAGTCACTTTCTCTATGCGCATCGGACGATGGAGTGTGGCGAAGGTCCCGCCGCCGAAAATGCCTTGACTGGATTCCTCGATTACCTTGTCCGGAACCACGCTGACGGCGAGTGCTGGCGGGGCGAGGCCATAAAGCACACTCAATTGCGCAGAGCCCGCGAGTTCATCGATCAGAATTTGAGCCACGACATCGCGCTGGGGACGCTTGCTGCGGTGGCTGCGATCAGCAAATTCCATCTCGTGAGGCAGTTCACTTCAGCATACGGCCTGCCACCTCACACCTATCAGCTACGTGCCCGCATCGCCCGGGCGCGCGAACTTCTCGCTAAGGACGTTGCTTTGAAAAGGGTGTCGGCCGAACTCGGCTTCGCTGATCAAAGTCACTTCGGTCGCCATTTTCGCAAGCTCACAGCCCTGACACCAGCGGAATATCAGCGTCGCGTCACCGGTCGCAGCTCTGCCGACCTTGCTATAGGTCAAACGTGAAGCACCTCATTCCACCAGCGTGAACTGCAGCAGCAGCGTGCGCTGGATCATCGAAAAATTGTCGTCGGAGATCATCGTCAGCACGGTATCGCCCTCCGCCGTGACGTGCGCGTCGATGCCCTCCATATTGTCGATCTCCTGGCCGAGATCGGCATTGAAGATGCTGGGGCCCTCGACCACGGCGCCCGGGCCGATGGATTTGAGCGGAATGCGCCGGATGCGGATGCCGAGGCCGCCGAGCCAGGAAAACTTCCGCTCCAGTATCAGGAGGTCGCCTTCCGGCAGCAGCACCGCATCGCTGACGTCGAAATTATCGGTGCGGTGAACGCTGAATTGACCCGGCGACGGGCCGCCGACCAAAAACGCAATCAGATTGCCTTGGGCGTCGAGCCCGCGTTCGGAAATCGCGATCAAGGTGCCGGCGAGCGGCATGCCCTTCGGCACGAACACCAGAGCCTCCAGCCCCTTGTTGAAGGGAAGCTTCTTCACCGCCGGCGGCATCGGCACCACCACGCCGCGCGATCGCGTAAAACCCTTGCTGAAATCAAAGCGCACCACCTGATTGACGCGCTCGATCCCGATGTAAACCAAATATCCGTCGAGCGCGATCGATTCCGTATCGAACCAGCCGCGCGCGGCGAGTGGCCTGCCGTCGGGCCCCAGCATGGGCGCGGCCTCGACGTCGGCAAGTCCGGTCATCTCGCGGCCGGAATAGACGATGCGGCCGGTGAACCAGCTTCCCTTGTCGCTGAAGGAGATGAAGCGCTCACCCTTGGGATCGAGCCTTATACCCGACAGCCCGCCAAACCCGCGAAAACCCGAGGTCAGGACCAACCCGCTGCGATATTCGAGCGAACCGAAGCGCACATGCTGATGGTCGCGCGTATCGAACGAGGGCAGCGGCCGGGCCTTGATCTCGATCGAGACCGGCGCGGTGACGGAGTATTCGTCCGGCGCGGATGACTTTGGTGGCGGCTGCGTGGCGAGTTGCGCCTGCGCAATGCCGGGCATTGCACCTGCCGAAAGCCCGGCCGCCGTAAACTTCAGAAAACGGCGGCGGCTGACGCGTGCACGCATGAAATCAGGAATGCAATCGGCGGCGGTGACTGCTCGCGGCCGGCGGCGCGCCGTGGGTCTCGCTGAAGAGTTCGGCGAGCTTTTCGGTGATGGCGCCGCCGAGCTCTTCGGCATCGACGATGGTGACCGCGCGGCGATAGTAGCGCGTGACGTCGTGACCGATGCCGATCGCGATCAACTCCACCGGCGAGCGGGTCTCGATCTCCTCGATGATGTGGCGCAGATGCCGTTCAAGGTAATTGCCGGGATTGACCGACAGCGTGGAATCGTCGACCGGCGCGCCGTCCGAAATCATCATCAGGATCTTGCGCTGCTCGGCGCGGCCCAACAGCCGCTTGTGCGCCCAGTCCAGCGCCTCGCCGTCGATATTTTCCTTCAACAGGCCCTCGCGCATCATCAGGCCCAGATTCTTGCGCGCGCGCCGCCACGGCGCGTCCGCCGCCTTGTAGATGATGTGGCGGAGATCGTTGAGCCGGCCCGGGTTCGGCGGCTTGCCGGCGGCAAGCCAGGCTTCGCGGGACTGGCCGCCCTTCCAGGCGCGGGTGGTGAAGCCGAGAATCTCGACCTTGACGCCGCAGCGCTCCAGCGTCCGCGCCAGAATGTCGGCGCAGGTCGCCGCAACCGTGATGGGGCGGCCGCGCATCGAGCCGGAATTGTCCAACAGCAGCGTCACCACGGTATCGCGGAAGGTCGCTTCCTTCTCGTGCATGAAGGACAGCGGGTGATAGGGATCGGTCACCACACGCGACAGCCGCGCCGGGTCCAAGATACCTTCCTCGAGATCGAATTCCCAGGCGCGGTTCTGCTGCGCCATCAGCCGGCGTTGCAGGCGGTTGGCGAGCCGCGCGACGATGCCTTGCAGATGCGCAAGCTGCTTGTCGAGATAGGAGCGCAAGCGCTCCAGCTCGTCGTGGTCGCAGAGGTCTTCGGCCGCGATCACCTCGTCGAATTTCGGCGCAAAGGCGTGATATTCCGGCCCGCGCGGCTCGTTGGCGCCGCGTGATTTGGGCCGCGTCGCTTCGCCGGGCGTCTCGTCGTCACCGAGCTCGCCGTCGTCGAAGGTGTCGCTGGTGGAGGCCTGGGCGCTTTCCATCGCGCTTTCGGACATTTCATCCGTGGCCGCCTGCGCCTGGTCGGCGCTCATTTCCTGCGCGGCGTCAGAGTCGGGCGAGCCTTCAGCGCCGGACTGATCGTTCTCGCCGTCGGCATTGTTGTCGTCGTTGTCGTCTTCGTCGGCGTCCGCAGTGCGGTCGTCGCCGAGCTCGAGCGCGGACAACAAATCATGCACCGCGTCGCCGAACTTCGCCTGATCCTCCGCGATCCGGTCGAGCCGGTCGAGCCTGGTGCCGATCTTGTCTTCCAGGATCGGGCGCCACAGGTCGACCATTTTCCGCGCCGCCGCAGGAGGCGCGAGACCGGTCAGGCGTTCGCGCACCAGCATTGCCAGCGCATCGGATAGCGGCGCATCGGCGCGGTCTGTGATCTCGTCGAATTTGCCGCGATGGAAATGATCGTCGAGCATCGCGGTGAGGTTTTTGGCAACGCCCGCCATGCGCCGCGCGCCGAGCGCCTCGACCCGCGCCTGCTCGACGGCCTCGAACACGCCTCTAGCCTGCGGATTGCCCGGCATCAGCTTGCGATGCACTTTCGGATCGTGGCAGGCGAG
>JBATYU010000068.1:0-9923 GCA_049674245.1 Bradyrhizobium sp.
CAGCTGGATGGCTGCCCGCTATGACATGCAGAACCCGTCGGCGTTAAAGCGTCTCGTTGCCGGCGGCACACAGCTTCGCCCCTTCACCAACGAAGTGCTGGAAGCCTGCCTGAAGGCGACCAACGAATTGTGGGGTGAAATTTCCGCGAAGAACCCCGACTTCAAGAAGTCGATCGACGCGATGCAGGCCTATCGGTCCGATCAGTATCTGTGGTGGCAGGTTGCCGAATACACCTTCGACAGCTTCATGATCCGCTCGCGCACCCGCGGGGGATCAAAAACCGCATCTAAGCCTTAAGTCGTAGACCGAAGGCCCGGCCTCTGGACGAGGCCGGGCTTTTTCGTGGCGTTAGCCTAGTTAAGCATGGAAATCGGGACCCAGATGTTTCATGCTTGATGCCAAGCCTCAACACGAAGGCTGGCACAATCATCACGAGGGAGAAACCATGAAACGGCGGGATTTTATCAAAGTTACGGGATTGGGCGTGGCGGGCGCGGCAACCATGGCTGCACCGGCGATCGCGCAATCGATGCCGGAACTGAAGTGGCGCATGGCGGCGAGCTGGCCGAAATCGCTTGATACGCTGTACGGCGGAGCCGACGTGCTGGCTAAAGGGATTGCCGAAGCCACCGACAACAAGTTTCAGGTACAGCTCTTCGCCGCCGGCGAAATCGTGCCGGGGCTGCAGGTCCTCGATGCGGTGCAGAACGGAACGGTCGAGATGGGTCACACGGCGTCCTACTATTATTTCGGCAAGGATCCGACCTTCACCTTTGGCACTTCAGTGCCATTCGGACCCAACCAGCGCCTCAACCAGGCCTGGTATATACTGGGGGGCGGCAAACAGCTTTTGAATGAGTTCTACAAAGGCTACAACTGTCACGCATTTCTCGCTGGCAATACGGGTTGTCAGATGGGCGGCTGGTTCCGCAAGGAAATCAACACCCTCGATGATCTGCAAGGTCTGAAATTCCGCATCGGCGGCTTTGCCGGGCGCGTGCTGCAGAAGCTTGGCGCGGTGCCGCAGCAAATCGCCGGCGGCGACATCTATCCGGCGCTTGAAAAAGGTACGATCGACGGCGCCGAATGGGTTGGGCCGTATGACGACGAGAAGCTCGGCTTCTACAAGGTCGCTCCGCATTACTACTATCCCGGCTGGTGGGAAGGCGGCCCGCTTCTCCAGGCTTTCGTCAATCTCGACAAATGGAATGCGCTGCCGAAATACTATCAAAACGTCGTCGAGCAGGCCGGTCACTATGCCAATAACTGGATGATGGCGAAGTACGATGAGGCCAATCCGGCGGCTCTGCGCCGATTGCTCGCGGGTGGCACCAAACTGCACGCCTTTTCGCCGCCGATCATGCAAGCCTCCTTCCAGGCGGCGAAGGAACTGCACGGCGAGATCGCTGCGACCAATGCGAATTTCAAGAAGGTCTACGATTCTCTGACCGCCTTCTCGAATAGCGGATATCAATGGTTCCAGGTCGCCGAACTAGGTTTCGACAGCTTCATGGCGCGTCACTCTCAGAGCTGATTGCGGCAGACCAGTCGGGTCAGCGAAAAATCCCGGAGCAATGCTCCGGGATTTCTTTTCCCTCAAGGTATGGGCTCAGAAGTAACGCCACCACACGTAGACATGACAAATCGCCACTGAGATGATCATCATCGGAAAGGCATAGAGTGTGTAGGTGAGGAAGCTGAACGGCACCCCGTTGCGGTCGCCTATGCCGGCGACCGTCAGATTGGCCGACGCCCCGATCAGGGTGCCGTTGCCTCCCAAGCACGCCCCTAGCGACAGGCACCACCACAACGGCTGGATGTGATCGAAGCCGCCAAAGGCTGGCGCCATGTTCTTGATCAACGGGATCATGGTAGCGACGAATGGAATGTTGTCGATAATCGCCGACAGCACCGCCGACGCCCACAGGATGGCGTAGCCCGCATGCGCCATATTGCTACCGGTGGCGGCAACCAGTTCGTTGGCTAGCAGATTGAGCAGGCCGCCGACGTCAACGCCGTGTACCACAACGAAAAGGCCGATGAAAAAGAAAATGGTAATCCACTCCACGTCGCCGAAGGTCTGATGAATATTGTGCGCGGCTTTCTCGTTATGATGGGCCCAGTTATCGAGCAGCATCAGCAAGGCGGCGCCGAGCATGGCGATGCTGGCGGGCTCAAGATGTAGCGGGCGCGCCAGCACGAAGGCGATCATAACCGCCGTCAGAATTACCAGCGATTGCTTGAGCAGCCTCCAGTCGAGGATTGAATCGGCGGCATTCATCGCCATCACTCGGGTTTCGGCGTCGTGCGACGCCTTGAGATCATTGCCCCAGATCAGGTGAATGATAACCGCCTGCACCACCATGACGATCACGATCACCGGTGTCAGATGAAGGACGAAATCGTTGAAGGTGAGGCCGGCTTGCGAGCCTATTAGAATATTAGGCGGATCGCCGATCAGCGTCGCGGTACCACCGATGTTGGAGGCGAAGATTTCTGCGAATAAATAAGGATAGGCTGGCGCATTCAATGTGTTGCAGATCGCGAGCGTGACGGGAACGATGAGCAGCACGGTCGTGACGTTGTCGAGGAAGGCAGAGAGCACCGCCGTGGTGATTTGCAGGATAAACAGAATGCCGGCGGGATGCGCCTTCGCCGCCTTCGCCGACCATATCGCAAGGTACTGGAACATGCCGGATCGACGCGAGATCGAAACTAGAATCATCATGCCGGTGAGTAGCCCGATGGTGTTCCAGTCGATTCCCTTGATCGCCTCGTCCTGATCGAGCACGCCGGTCAGAATCATCATGCCGGCGCCGACCAGCGCGACGATGGACCGGTTGACCTTCTCCGACATGATGGTGGCGTAGGTGATGGCCAGGACGCAGGTGGACACCCACATCGGATTAAGACCGAAATAGACGTGAGATGCCGCGTGGGCGGTCATTGACGAAATCCCCCTGGGTCATCGGCGCTTGCGGTGCCATCGGCACCGGTTGCGTCGCGCCCCTCTAAGTCAAGGCAGCACGAGATCGGAGAAAAGACTTACGCTCGGCCTGCCAGCTTTCTTAACCAGCGCAAAGAGAGGGGACGAATGCCCTGCTATTTCGATTGCCGTTGCCTTCCTCTTGCAAGCTCTCGGCATACAAAAAAGCAGAACACTGCCATCAGTTCTTTGGCGGGCCGAAGTCCAGCGGCGGTGGCTCTATCTGCGGAACCTCGATCCTGATGGTATTTGGATCGATCGTCGATGCGGCGCCCTTGTAATGCATCACCATCGACGGGAACAGAATGACCAACAGCACCATGATGACCTGGATCACGACGAACGGCACCGCGCCCCAATAGATCTGGCCAGTTGTGACGGGCTCCATCCGCTTGCCGGTGACGCGGTCGATGTAGGATTCCTTGGGAGCGACGGAGCGCAGGTAGAACAGCGCAAACCCGAACGGCGGATGCATGAACGAAGTCTGCATGTTGACGCCGAGGATCACGCCAAACCAGATCAAGTCGATGCCGAGGTGTTCGGCAGCCGGCCCGAGCAGCGGAATGACGATGAAGGCAAGCTCGAAGAAATCCAGGAAGAAGGCGAGAACGAACACGAAGGCGTTGACGAAAACGAGGAATCCGATCTGGCCGCCGGGCAGCGAGGTCAGAAGATTTTCGACCCAGATATGACCATTCACGCCATAGAAGGTCAGCGAGAAAACACGCGCCCCGACCAGGATAAAGACCACGAAGGCAGATAACTTTGCCGTGGATTCCGTGGCCTGCCGGATCAGGTCCCAGCTCAGCCTTCGCTTGGCGGCGCCGAGAATGATCGCGCCCGAGGCGCCCATAGCACCGCCTTCCGTCGGCGTTGCGATGCCGATGAAGATAGTGCCCAGCACCAGAAAGATCAGGAATAGCGGCGGCACCATTACAAACGTGGTTTGTTGCGCCATCGCGGACAGGAAACGGAATCCGGTGAGCTTGTCGATGATCCAGTTCAGGACCGCGACGAAGAACGCGAACAGGATGCCGAAGAACATGCTGAGTACGACGAAATCCGCGCCGTGCGTCTCGGAATTCCGCATCATGAACCAGCCGAATACGCCGCTGGCAAGGAAGAGCATGCCCAGCGAAATCAATCCACGGCTGCCATCTTTCTCGAGAAAACCTATCGCTTCCTTCGGCAGGCCCGGAGCCGCCTTGGGAAAGATCAAGGTGACAAAAAACGCGTAAAGGGCATAAAGACCCGCGAGCACTAGTCCCGGAACAAACGCGCCCTCATACATGTCGCCGACCGATTTGCCGAGCTGGTCTGCCATCACGATCAAGACCAGCGACGGGGGAATGATCTGCGCCAGAGTGCCGGAGGCCGCGATGATGCCGGTGGCCATCCGGCGGTCATAGCCGTAGCGCAACATGATCGGCAGCGAGATCAGGCCCATCGATATCACGGATGCCGCGACCACGCCGGTCGTGGCGGCAAGCAGCGCGCCGACGAAGACCACGGCATAGGCGAGGCCGCCGCGGATGGTGCCGAACAACTGCCCGATGGTGTCGAGCAGATCCTCCGCCATGCCCGATCGTTCGAGCACCAGTCCCATGAAGGTGAAGAACGGAATCGCGAGCAACGTGTCGTTGTTCATCACGCCGTAGACACGTTCGGGAAGTGCCTGCAGGAAGTCCGGCCGGAACTCCCCGAGCCCAATGCCGACCAGGGCATAGATGAGCCCCACTGCGCCAAGCGAGAACGCCGCCGGATAGCCGAGCAGCAGCACCACGACCAGCGACGCGAACATAATCGGCGCCATATTCGCGATCAGAAACGCTGACATCTATTCCTATTCCCCCTGCGAGCGCGTCCCGCCAATCAGTGCTTTTCGAGCGCCTCGAGGACGTGCTCGACCTCGGCCTCGATTGCAGGCACCTGTGACGCGTGTGGATCCGGAATCATCCCGCGCATGACCGCAACTCGCTTGATCAGTTCGGAGATGCCCTGGACCAGCAGGAACGCGAATCCGACCATGATCAACGATTTGGCGGGCCATTGCGGCAGTCCGCCGGCGTTGCCCGATTGTTCGTTGATTTCAAATGATCGACGGAAGAACGGCACGCCGGTGATGAGCATGACGACGGTGAGTGGCATCAGAAAAAACAAATGACCGATTACGTCGATACCGTTGCGCACCTGCTTCGGCAGCAGGTTATTCACGATGTCGATCCGGATGTGCTCGTTGTCGAGCAGCGTCCAGGGCGAGCACAGCAGGAAGACCATGCTGAACAGCACCCATTGAAGCTCGAGCCATGAGTTCGAGGAAGTATCGAACATCTTGCGCACGGTCGCGTTGGACGCGGACACCACCACGGCAACCAGAATTAGCCATGCCAGACGCTTGCCCGTCCACGTCGTGAACGCGTCGATACCGCGGCTCATCTGCAAGAGCGATTGCAATGATCATCCTCCCCCAAATGCTTTTGCCATCTTGACCGCGCCGGTTAAGGCGCAGCGGCTATGCTGCCGAGCATGCAATAAGCAAGGGCACCATTCCAGCGCGTCATGGCGCCGTCAATTGGAAAATGGGCAAATAGAGGCGGGGCGAGAGGGTTAATTTTGCCTGCAAGGCGGAATGAATCTCAGCCGCCGGTCACGCTCATGTGGCGGCTGACGCTCGGCCGGTTGTGGCGGCGATCGATGATGAAGTCATGCCCCTTGGGTTTGCCGCCGATGGCGCGGTCGATCGCCGCGGCAAGCAGTTCGTCGTCGGCCGAGGCCCGCAACGGCTTGCGCAAATCGGAGGCATCCTCCTGGCCGAGACAGGTGTGCAGCGTGCCGGTGCAGGTGATCCGCACCCGGTTGCACGACTCGCAGAAATTATGGGTCATCGGCGTGATGAAGCCGAGCTTGCCGCCGGTCTCGCTGACGCGGACGTAACGCGCAGGCCCGCCGGTATTGTCGTCGAGGTCGGTCAATGTGTAATGCTTGGCAAGCCGCGCGCGCACGAGCGACAGCGGCACATATTGATCGATGCGCCCCTCGCCGATCTCGCCCATCGGCATCACTTCGATCAATGTCAGCGCCATGCCCTTGCCATGCGCCCATTCCATCAGCGAGGGGATTTCGTCCTCGTTGAGGTTCTTCAGCGCCACCGCGTTGATCTTGACCGCAAGGCCCGCCGAGCGCGCGGCCTCGATGCCGGATAAAACCTTGTCAAGATCGCCCCAGCGGGTGATGGCGCGGAATTTTTCGGCATCGAGCGTATCAAGCGATACGTTGACGCGGCGGACGCCGTGGTCGCGCAGCTCGGTGGCAAAACGCGCAAGCTGCGAGCCGTTGGTCGTCAGCGTCAGTTCGCGCAAGGCCCCGGTTTCGAGATGGCGCGAGAGCGAGCGCACCAGCGACATCACGTTGCGCCGGCCCAGCGGCTCGCCGCCGGTCAGCCGCAGCTTGCGTACCCCCTTGGCGATGAAGGCCGAGCAGAGCCGGTCGAGCTCTTCGAGCGTCAAGAGGTCTGATTTCGGCAGGAACGTCATGTCTTCCGACATGCAATAGAAGCAGCGCAGATCGCAGCGATCCGTCACCGATACCCGCAAATAGCTGATGGTCCGGCCGAACGGATCGGTCATCGGACGGGACGTCGGGGGCAGGGGAGTGGGCAGTCCGGTCATTCAACAGGCCTTGTCAGAGACACGCGGGGACGCAAAGCCCTGATCGGTACGGCAGGGCTTGGTACAATCTAAGCATGATGCAACCGGCCTACAACTTGCCGCGACTTGCTGCGGTGCAAGCAATCAGCGGGTTGAGGATGATCCGCGCGGAGGCGCGGCACCGGGATCCGGGAATGGCGAGCCAGCGGACGCTACACTGTTGGACGGCTTCGGCTTCTTTGGCTTGTGCGTGGGTCTGGCGGAAGCCCTCGGCGGCGGACCGGCTGGCTGCAGTTCCGCGAATACCGGATTGGGATCGGTGATCGTCGAGAAATCTTCGGGATTGCGGATAATCTGGACTGGAATAGTTGTCGGTTGGAACCTGTTCAGGGTGTAGGTCACCGAAAAACCGGCGTCCGGCGCGGGCGCGCTCACCGAGCAGGGGGTCTTGCAAGAAGGTCCCAACGAGGTCTTGGCATCCGCCCCCGGCGGGGTGGATTCGAGCTGGACCTGAATGGAGGGGGGCGTCGGTTTGAAAGAATCCAGGGAAAATGAGGAGCAGCCGCCCAGGCTCGCTGCCGCCACAGCAATCGTGATGACACGACGCATGATCAACCCGTCTCCACTGCGGCCAACGGCCACAATCCCCGGCTGGAACCATAGGAGCGTCCGGACACCCGCGCAACGGGGCGGGGTCCCATCGTTAATTGATGGTTAATGCACCAATTGAAAAATATCTTTAATAGAATCAAGGCTTTAATGCCGAGTTTCGTTGCCGCATGAGGACTTCGACGGCCGCCGGCAGTTCGCGCATATGGCTGATCAGCCGATCCGGCTTGAGATCGGCAATCGGAATATCGGTATAGCCAAATCCGACGGCGATCACCGGGATGCCGGCGCGTCGCGCTACGCCTATATCCGGACCGGCGTCGCCGACCATGACGGTGGACGACAATTGCCCGCCGGCCCGGGCGACCGTCTCGCGCAGGATGGCCGGGTCCGGTTTTGAGACGCCGAAAGTATCGGCGCCGCAAATCGCCGCAAATCGTGAGCTGAGCGCGAGCCGGTCGAGCAGCAGTTTTGACAACCATTCGAGCTTGTTGGTGCAGACCGCAAAGCGATATCCGCTTGCTTCGAGATCATCGAGCGCGCCTTCCAGGCCTTCGAAGGGTTTTGAAAAATCGGCGATATGGGCGGCATAATGATCGATGAAGTCGCCGGTCAGGCGGGCGAGGTCTTGTGGACTGACCAAGCGGCCGTCGAGCTCCAACCCGCGCTCGATCAGCTTGCGCGCGCCGGCGCCGATCATGTTGCGCGCGGCGCCAAGCGGTACCGCGGGCATGCCCTCGGCTTCGAGAACGAAGTTGAGCGCGTTGATCAGGTCGGGCGCGGTGTCGACAAGCGTGCCGTCGAGATCGAATACGACAGTTTTGGCAGGGGTCATGCCCAAGCGCTATCGGTCGGCGCACAATCATGCAAGATGGCGGGATGGAGTTTTGTAAAATCCGGAACGCCGTGTGGGGAATCTCGTGCGCGAATTGAAGGGCAGGACGGCATTTGTGACGGGCGGGGCTTCCGGCATCGGGCTGGCGCTCGGCCGCGCCTTTGCCGAAGCGGGTATGAAAGTAATGTTGGCCGATGTCGAGCGTCGCGCATTGGACGCTGCGCTGAAGGACCTGCACGATTTCGGCCCGAACGTGCGCGGTGTCAGTTGCGACGTCGCCGATGCCGACAGTGTCGAACGCGCAGCGCTCGCGGCTTGCGAGGCGTTCGGCAACGTCCATGTGGTCTGCAACAATGCCGGTGTTGCCGCCGGCGGCGGCATCGACACTATCTCGCTCGACAATTGGCGATGGGTCCTCGACGTCAATCTGATGGGCGTGCTTCACGGCATCAGAAGTTTTCTGCCGCGGATGCGCGCCCATGGCGAAGGCGGCCACATCGTCAACACCGCCGCGATGGCCGGCATGAACGCCGGCCTCGGATTTAGCCCTTATGTGGCGAGCAAATTTGCGGTGGTCGCGATGTCGGAGGGGCTTGCGATGCAGCTCAAGCCGCATGGCATCGGCGTGAGCGTACTCTGCCCGAGCTTCGTGCGCACCCGTATGGGCGACAGCGGACGCAATCGTCCGGGGCGCTACGGGGAGGCCCAGCCGCTGGATCCGGCAAGTCCGGCGGGAATGATGGTCGCTGAAATCGCCGGGCGGCTGCAGGCGGGGCTCGATCCCGCAGCGGTCGCGGCAAGCGTACTCTCGGCGATCCGCGAAGACCAACTCTATGTGTTCACGCACCCGAACATGCGCCAGGAAGTAGACGAGCGGTTTGCGGCCATTCAGACGGCCATGGACAAGGTGACGGCCGGTTAGTCCAAAGTCACCCGCTTGGGGCCCTATTGACGGCTATTCCCGCCCCGAAATCGACGCTAGATAGGCCTGTGCCGGAGACCACCGGCGCGGGGGCATGCCGGCACGTGACCATGGATGAGCTGAAACGGCAGGCGGCGGCGCGCGCGCTTGAAGCGGTGCGCGACGGCATGAAGCTCGGGCTCGGGACCGGCTCGACCGCGAAGCATTTTGTCGAGCTGTTAGGCGAGAAGGTCCGCGCCGGCATGAAGGTCATCGGCGTGCCGACGTCGGAAGCGACGCGTGCGGACGCGATGCGCTGCGGCATCGCCTTGACCACGCTCGATGACGTCGACCGGCTCGATCTGACCGTCGACGGCGCCGACGAGATCGATCCAAAGCTTGATCTGATCAAGGGCGGCGGTGGCGCATTGCTGCGCGAAAAGATCGTCGCAGCCGCCTCTGATCGCATGATCGTGATCGCCGACGATAGCAAATGGGTCAGTGCTCTCGGCCGCTCTCCGCTACCGGTCGAAGTCGTTCCGTTTGGCCTTGCCGCGACCCGGCGCGCCATGGCGGAGGTATTTACGAAATGCGGCGTTTCCGGGCAAATGGTGGTCCGGAAGGGCACGGACGGCCACGTTTTTGTCACCGATGGCGGCCACTGGATTGTCGATGCCCACCTCGGACGGATACAGGACGCATCACGCCTGGCTACCTTGCTGAGCGTGATACCGGGCGTTGTCGAGCATGGACTGTTCATCGGCCTTGCCAGCACGGCCATACTGGCAGGCGGGCAAGGCATTCGCGTTATTGAGCGGGGCTAGCATCTTGCGCCGCAACCTTGGGAGAACCGGAATGAAGAGCTTTTTGAGAATCTTGTCGGCCGCGGGCCTCGCGTTGGGACTGGCCTTCGCCGCTGTTCCGGTGCTGGCGCAGCAGCCGGC
>JBATYU010000069.1:0-5649 GCA_049674245.1 Bradyrhizobium sp.
GGCTGCACCACCAATATGTTCGGATTTGATTTACGACAGGCACAACCTAACGGACTCAACTGAGACATCGCGCTAGGTCCGAAATTGCCAACAACGGAAGTCGCGGCTTCACGAGCCCAAATAGAAAACCGCCCGAAGGCGGCTTCTTATTTCAACCTGATGATAGTAATCAGGCAGCGATCAACGCTAACTTTGACTTCCGGACTTGCGCTATGCCCGATCGGCGGCTGCCTTCGAAGGCGGCGCTACGGCTCCGCGGCCGCGGTTCGGTGCCGCACCGCGGGAAGAACCTTGCGGCCAAGAAGCTCGATGCTGGCGAGGATCTCGTTCTGGCCCATCCCCGGCCAACTCACGCGCATCGAGAGGTGGTTAATGCCGCAGCGATGTTGGGCGACCAGCATATCGATGACACTTGCGGGCGCGCCCACCGCGAACCTTTTAGACGCCAGCGCCCGGAACTGTTGCTCGGGGGCGGCGTTCGGATCGAGAGTGAGTCCTTCCAAACCCCATGACACATAGGATTTGTATTTCTCCATGAGAAATTGGGCTGAGCGGTGGATCGCGGCATCGTCATCGGCCGCGCAGCCGACCTCGAGCAATCGGCAGAAATGCTCCGCTGGCGGCAGCTTTGTCGCGGACCGTGCGGACTTAAACACCGACATCTGCGCGTCGAGTTGGTCAAGCGTGGGTGTTGGCATCGAAAGCCAGCCATCACCGATCTTGGCCGCCCTCGCGACGGCCGCATCGACTTGCGCGCCAACAATGATGGGCGGGCGCGGCGCCCGCAGCGGGCGCGGTGCAATGGCGGCGTCGGCGAATTGCCAGTGGCGCCCGGAATGGGTGACCCGGTCTTCGCTCCACAGCCGCCGGATGATCTCGACGGCCTCGGTGAACCGGCTCACGCGTTCCGACATCGGCACACCGAATATCTGGTACTCCTCGGGCCGATAGCCGAGTCCGACGCCAAGCAGGAACTTGCCGCCAGTGATGACGTCCAGAAAGGCACCGGCTTCCGCTAGCTCGACCGGATTGTGCAGCGGCAGCAACGTGACGTTGGTCCCGATCCACAGACCCTCGGCCTCCCCGGCGAGCCGATGCAGCAGCGGCAGCTGTGGAAAGAAGTGGAAGCCCGGGGTGATGTGGTGCTCGCCGGCCCAGATCGAGTCAAACCCGAGCGAACGAACTAGGCGCACTTGCTCCAGCGTTTCGTCGAAACGACGGGCAGGATCATCGCCTGTCGGGTGCTGCGAGTTCAGGTAGATACCAAGCTTCAATGCCATGCTCCCCCCGTCGTATCGTGTTCGGCAACGACGGTATCACATCCATCGTGAGGGATGACAGCGAGATGGCGCGCAACGAGGAGATTAGAACTCCCGACCCTTACATCCGAAGTCTGAGCGCTCAGATCGTCTCACTGAGCACACGAATCGCCGGTTGGTTGTGAGCCTCGGTCGCGGTGAACGGCCGTGCTTCGGGCCGTGCGTGCACGGCCTTCTGCGCCCCGTTATTCGCTTTGTCGGCTCGGGGTCAAAAGCAACGGTTCGGTGATGTCCGCGTTACTTCCGCTTTACACCCGAAAGCCGACCTTCATCGTAAAGATCGGCATGTCTCAAACGTGCCAGGAACGGACCCATGCACCGCAGCAATTAGCTTCGTCACTCGATCACCTCGTCCGCTCGTGCGAGGAGCGCGGGCGGCACGGTCAGGCCAAGCGCCTTGGCAGTCTTGAGATTGATCATGAGTTCGAATTTGGTGGGCTGCTCGATTGGAAGATCGGCGGGCTTTGCCCCCTTGAGGATCTTATCGACATACTCCGCAGCACGGCGGAAGGTATCTGCGAAGCCGGCCCCGTAGGTGATGAGGCAGCCGGCCTCGGCATAGGCCCTCTCGCTGACTATCGTTGGTATCCTTTCTTTCGCTGCCAACTCGGCAAGCCGGCTTCGCTCGCCGAAGAACATCGCGCTCACCTGGATGACAAGGGCATCGACCCTCGGTTCGAGCATCGACCGAAATGCGCTTTCGAGCTCCTTAGGACCATGCACATTCACAACCTGCAGCGATATCCCAAGAGCTTTGGCTGCCGGTTCGGTTTCGTGCTCAGCAAGCACGCTGGAGGCATTGCCGAGATCCACCAGGGCGGCAATGCGGGTGAGGTGTGGGATTAGTTCGTGGAGAAGCTCCAGCCGCTTTGGCGCTAACTCCGATACCAGCGTGACGACCCCGGTGATGTTCCCGGTTGGCCGGGAAAGGCTGCTTGCGATCCCGACACCCACCGGGTCGTTCCCCGTTGCCATGACGATGGGGATCGTGCTTGTCGCCTGCATAGCGGCCTGAGCGGAGGGCGTTCCCGCGGTCGTGATAATATCGACCTTCATTTCGACGAGCTCTGCCGCGAGAGCTGGGAGGCGGTCGGCGTTGCCATCCGCCCAGCGTTGCACGAAGGCAATGTTGTCGCCCTCGACGTAGCCGAGTTCCTGCAACCGTTGCCGGAAGATGTCCCAGAGATGCACGCGTTGGACGTCCGGGCGGCTATACTCCAAGAGCCCGACGAGCCGGCGTTTGTCGAGCGCCTGCGCGAACGCAGCTCCCGGCCAGACAGCTGCCGAACTGCCGAGCAATGCAATGAACTCGCGCCGTCTCATGGACTTCCCCTCCCGAAGCCTGATCGAGCACCTTTTAGGTTATCACCTCTCCGCTGGCTGGCACAGGCAAATGGGCTCGCTCATGTCTCAGGAGGGTCAAAAGCGCCGGTTTGACCATCGGCCGGTCACTTCCGGTCTACGTCAATCAACGGACATCGCGAGACCGGCCCGACTGGTTCGGTTGGTGCCACTTTCGGACTCATGCAGCGCAGCAAAACAGCATCCTCATTCGATCACCTCGTCGGCGCGTGCGAGAAGGGTCGGCGGCACGGTAAGACCAAGTGTCTTGGCGGTCTTGAGGTTGATTGCCAATTCATACTTTGTTGGAGCCTGGACCGGCAGATCGGCTGGCTTTTCGCCCTTGAGGATGCGGTCGACATAAGTAGCCGCGCTCCTATGCTGGTCGACCAGATCAGGCCCGTAGGACAGCAAGCCTCCGGCGCTGACGAAAAATCGTTCGTAATAGACCGTCGGCAGATTGTGTCGGGTCGCCAACATAACAATCAGATCGCGATGAACTGCCGCCAAGGAGCTGCCCGTCACGATGAGTCCACCGTCCGGTGAACGCGCGAAGGCGGCGACGGCGCGCTCAATCTCGCCGGCGTCACGCACGTTGATCGGACTGAGCTCCACCCCGAGTGTTGGTGCCGCAGATTGGATAGCACCGAACTGACCTACCCCAGCCGCTATGGCTGCGTCCCGCAGTACTGCAACTCGCTTTATGCGGGGCGAAATTTCCTTGAGTAGCTCCAACCATTTTGCACCGATGCCGTATTCGAAGATTGTGAAGCCGGTGGCATTGCCGCCCGGCCGCGCCAAGCTATCGACGAAACCGGCACCGACCGGATCGGGAACGACCACAAACACGATAGGCACTGCACTGGTCGCCTGTAGCAATGGGCCGACCGTTGCGCTTCCTGAAGCAATTATGACATCTGGTCTAAGGGCGACCAATTCCGACGCGTGTCGACGAATTTCCTCGGAATTACCCGCGCCCCAGCGGACATCAATCTGCGCATTTCGGCCGTCGACCCAGCCAAGGCTTTGCAGTGTTTGCACGAATGCCGTGGAACGGGCCTGACCTTGTTGATCGTCAGCAGCTTGGCCCATTAGTACGCCTATGCGCCGGACGCGCTCGTTCTGCTGCGCGCGCGCGGCGAGCGGCCACGTTACTGCTGCGCCGCTCATAACACCCAAAAATTCCCGCCGCAGCATGTCCGCCCTCCAGTGCAGGCGGCAGCATCGTATAGGCCCAAGCGAACTTTGATAGGGGCTGAGACTGGTAGCAAAATCGTTGCCGCAGTGCACAGCCAATGTCGCAGATGGGTCAAACTGAGAAGAACTCAGTGTGAGCAAATGACTTCCGGGTTGCCCCTGAAAGCGGACGTCGCTCGATGCAGTCGGCACTTCGCATTTGTGCCAACAGCCGACAATTCGAAATGGACAATCGAAATGAAAGAGGCCGCCAACTGAGGCGACCTGAATGGAGCAAGAGGAGCCTACTTGATCCCACCCTGCGCCCGGATTGTGTTGCAGCGCTCGACGCCGGATTGACCCCAACCTAATCTGTCTCGCGCGTCCCGAACGCATGTGCTGTACTTGCCATCAAGGCAAACTTCCACACGCCCATTTGGTCCAGTTCGCCAAGCCTTTTGCGCTTTGCAGGGAACGCCTGCGCTTGCCAGCGAACCTGGTTCCGCACTCGCACCAATCGCCCAGCGAGGCCCGGACAGTAGAGCGATCACAATGATAAAAATAAATCGGTTCGCCACATCCGCCCTCCTACGCTTTCGAGGCGTGAAGAATTAGAACACTCTAGCCGAGAATTTAGGCTACTGGGCCTAAAAAACGGACGCCAACTTGAACCTTTCCCGAATTCGGCAGATGCCGCGCGGGATGTCATTTGAGGGTCAAAGTGAGAAGAACTCAGTACGAGTATATGTCTTCCGCTGAGCGGCACGGTGCATGACGGCAAGACGCTTCTGTATCGCGCAAGCAAGCTCGACTGCGATCTATGCCCACTCAAACCGCAGTGTTGCCCGAAGGAACCATCACGCAAGGTACCGCGCGACATCCATGAGCACGCCCGAGACGTTGCCCGGTCATTCGCCGGCACCGAGGCCTTCGAGCAATCACGCCGGGAGCGCAAAAAGATCGAGATGCGGTTCGCACATTTGAAGCGCATCCTGAGGCTCGGTCGACTTCGACTGCGCGGCCCGCGAGGCGCCCAGGACGAGTTTGTTCTGGCCGCCATCGCTCAGAATCTGCGACGGCTCGCATCGCTGGTCGCTCGGCCACCACCCGCTCTGGTTCCGTGCATCGCGTAACGGTGGAGTTGCGTAAAGAGCGCCAGGGTCGCCGCGTCAAAGCCGCGGCTCTTAACGAAAGGCCGACCGGCCCGATCCGTTGCAGCCGACTTTTTGCAACAAAATCTGCCACAAGCGGAAATGAAAGAGGCCGCAAACTGAGTCAGCCTCTAAGTTGCCTTTTTCCAAGACCAGGCGGTGCGCAATGAAGGAGCCGTAAAATGATAAATGACAGCAGCACCGATGGCGTTCGAGGTCACCGTTCGCGAGCACTCGTGCTTGGCGGCGGCGGCCCCGTAGGTCGGGCTTGGGAACTTGGTTTAATGGATGGTTTCGCTGGTCAGGGAATCGATCTTGGGACCGCAGATCTTATCATCGGCACATCTGCTGGCGCGGTTGTCGGCGCGCTGCTGGCGCTGAAACAAGGCTTCGGTGCGCCACCGAAAATTGATGCCGCCATCGCGTCTACGCCGCCTCCGGTTCGTTCCGACGGCATGGCCGATTTAGCCGCCGCCATGGTGCGGGCGGCCCAGTCTCCTGAACCGGAGCTGTTACGCGCCGAAATAGGCAAAATGGCGCTCGATGCGCAAACGATCAGCGAGGAAGCATCCGTTTCGAGAGTGATGTTTGCTCCCTTCGTCGGGCAGGCTTGGCCGAACCAATTCCGAGCCACCACCGTAAATGCACGAACTGGGCAACTC
>JBATYU010000070.1:0-8353 GCA_049674245.1 Bradyrhizobium sp.
AAACGCTTTCCCGAGGCCCAACTCCTGCCGCGCGAAAATCTCGAGGCCGAGGCTCAGGCGCTGTCCTGGATGTCGTTCATCGCCTCGACCTTGCATCCGGCGCGCCGGCGCGGGCTCGATTATGCGAGACAAGTGTATGGCATCGCCGACACGCGTTTGGGTCAAGGCTGGGCGCTCGGCCAAAGCTATTCGATCGCCGACATCCATCTGTTCCGGCTGTACTGGCGGCTGTTCAATTCACTGAAACCCGCACCCGGCACATTTCCGAACCTCGACGCGCATTATGCGCGCATGATGGCTCGATCAGCGGTGCAACGGACCATCAGAATCGAATCGGCGATCGGATATGAATTGCCGGCGTGATCGCTTACGCCGCGGCGTTCGACGGTGATTTGATCTGGAAATTGCGGGTGGTGGCCAGCACCGTGCCGCACAGCGTTTCGCGCTCCGCCGAGACGACATAGATGTCGGCGGCGCCGACCGAGTTGGTGCGGCCGGCCTGCAGCACCCGCCCCCGGGCCCGCAGTTTCTCGCCCTTGGCAACGCCGGTCATCTTGATGGTGAAGTCGAGCGTCGCCAGCGCCCACCCCCTCGGCAACAGCGACAGGCAGGACGATACCGCCGCCACATCGCCCGCGACGCCGACCATCGATGCCGGGAATTGCCCCGGCGGCCCCGAAAACTTCGCGTCGAACGGCAGCTCGATCGCGACCTCGCCCGGCGCGACCGAGAAGATCTCAATCCCAAATTCGCGCACGAACGCCAGCGCCGCAAAAAACGATTCCAAGTCGGTTCGACTGAAATGCTGCTCCGCCTCGCCCATGACATCACCCCGCACTCTAATGTTCCAGCTCACGCAACGACGCGCTTCCGTACAGGCACCTTGATCCGGAGCGCGGCACCGAGCGCCTTGGCCACTTCCTCGATCGGCTGCGCGCTGGCCTCGACCCGCGCCAGAATCAGCGCACCTTCGATCGAAGCCACCGTCAAGATCGACAGCCGCCTTGCCTCGGCTTTGCCGAACCCATCACGAACCAGCGCGCGCGCGATCACCGCGCACCAGCCGGCGAATGCCTCGTGTCCGGCGGCGGCCATGTCGGCGGATTGCGGTGCGGACTCCAAGAGCGTGGTCGCGATCGGGCAGCCGTCCCGGAAGCCGGACTTGGCCATCCAGCCGGCCAGCAGCTTGCAATAGGCCCGGATCATGGCCGCAGCCGATTGGTGCTCCTGCTCGAGCTTCTCCAGCGTCGCCACCACGCCTTCGCCCGCGAACCGCACGGCGGCCTCGGCGATCTGGTCCTTGCCCCTGGGAAAGTAGTGGTACAGCGAGCCCTTCGGCGCCCCGCTGACCTCGGCGATCTCGTTGATGCCGGTCGCCGCATAGCCGTTGCGGCGGAACAGTGTTGCGGCCGCCCGCACGATCGCGCCGCGATGCCTCGGCGGTGCCGACATGGAGATCCCCCTGTCCAGGCTTGTCTGATCCGGCGAATCTTATATAGACTGGTCTAGATAGTCCAGTTTTTACGTTTTAAACGCCCGCCGAAATGCAGTTTTAAACTTTGTAGGCCGTGCATTTCGCGCACTGGCCGCCTTCAATGAGACCTCAACCCGCGAGCCGCCGCATGACCGCCGAAAATATCCCCGAAGGTTTCGAACGCCAGTCCCGGCCTAGCCCCCTCACGGATCCGTGGGAGCCGATCTATTCGAAGCAAACGCCTGACGCGCTCATCCTGGGGCTTCGGCTGGCCACGCCGCACACCAACGCGCGCGGGTTCGTCCATGGCGGCCTGATCGCGGCGCTGGCGGACAAGGCCATGGGGCATAGCTGCGGCCACAAGATGCGCGGCGCCTATTCGCTGGTGACGGTCAGCATGTCCATCGATTTCATCAGCAGCGCCCAGATAGGGCAGTGGCTCACGGTCGAGACCGACGTGATCAAGACCGGCAGCACGATCTGCTTCGCGCAATGTTTTGTAAAAGCCGATAACGTCGTCGTCGCGCGCGCCAATGGAACATTCCGCGTGGTGCCGAAGCAGGAGTAGCGTCGTTCCGGGGCGTGAGTGCAACGAGCAAACTACGATGTGCAATTGCACATCGGAGAACCTCGAGATTCCCCGATGCGCAATTGCGCATCTGAGGTCTGGTGCTTGCGCACCATCCCGGAATGACAGCATCAAACTATCCGAACTGCCACTGGCTGGTCTCGATCACGAGATCGATGAAGGCGCGCACCTTGGCGGACAACAGCCGCGACGTCGGATAGACGATGTGGATCGGCAGCGGCGGCCGCTGGAATTTCGCCAGCACGATTCTAAGCCGTCCGCGCTTGATCGCATCGGCCGCCTGATAGGCCATCACGCCCGCAAGCCCGCCATCCTGTTCGGCATATTGGATCGCGGCGTCGGCGCTGTTGGTGACGAAACGCGGCGCGCAGGTCACGCTGAACTCGCGGCCATCCCGGGCAAAGCGCCACTCCGGCGTGGCGCCGAACTGGATCGTGTCGTGCGAGGTGATCGCCTCCGGTGTCTTCGGCTCGCCGCGCGCCTTCAGATAGCCCGATGAGGCGACCACGATCCTCGGCATGACGCCGACATGGCGCGCCACCAGCGTGGAATCGGGCAGGTGCCCGATTCTAACCGCGAGATCGACGCCGTCTTCGACGAGGCTGACCACGCGGTCCGACAGCCGCAATTCGGCGGACACTTCCGAATATCGCTTCAGGTAGGCCGACATGATCGGGCTGACATGGAGGCGTCCAAAACCCACCGGCGCCGAGACCACCAGCCGGCCACTTGGCTGCGTCCGCTCTCCCTCGGCCGCGCGTTCGGCCTCCTCGACATCGGCAAGGATGCGCCTGGCGCGCTCCAGATAATTTGTCCCGACATCGGTCAGCGTCACGGACCGCGTGGTGCGCTGCAACAGCCGCGCGCCGAGACGATCCTCCAACGCCGCGATCAGCCGCGTCACCCCCGACGGTGACAGGCCGAGCTTGCGCGCCGCGGGCGCAAAGCCCCTGTTGTCGGCGACAGCGACAAAGACCTGCATGGCGTCGATACGGTCCATGGTATTATTTCATATGTTGCAACGATGAAGTGTCAATCGAGCAGATTGTTTAGATTGCCGGAA
This sequence comes from Bradyrhizobium sp., assembly GCA_049674245.1. Taxonomy (GTDB): domain Bacteria; phylum Pseudomonadota; class Alphaproteobacteria; order Rhizobiales; family Xanthobacteraceae; genus Bradyrhizobium. The sequence continues at coordinate 3,127 of JBATYU010000070.1, forward strand.
AGTCCAAATTAGCCGGTGGAGAGGACGGGCGGTTGAGAATTGCCCCACTTCAGGAGATGCCACGATGTCGGACACGCACACCTATTCCAGCGACGTCGCCTTTACGCCCGCGGTGAAATCGATCCAGACCCGAAAAGGTTCGCGCGAGGCCTATGCCCGGGTCGAGCAGCATGGCGGCTGGCGCACCGAGATCGACGATAGCCTCGATGGCTTCCTGGCGGAGACCAGCAGTTTTTTTCTCGCCACCGCCTCAGGCACCGGCCAGCCGTATATTCAGCATCGCGGCGGGCCGAAGGGCTTTGTCAAGATCCTGGACAAGAACACGATCGCGTTCGCCGATTACAGCGGCAACAGCCAGTACATCACCCAAGGCAACCTCTCGGAAAATCCGAAGGCGCATATCTTCGTGATGGACTATGCCCATCGCCGCCGGGTGAAGATCTGGGGCGAGGCGCGGGTCGTCGACGATGATCCGGCGCTGACGAGGTCGCTGATGCCGCAGGGCTACAAGGCGCGGGGCGAGCAGGTGATCCTGTTCAAGGTCACGGCCTGGGACACCAACTGCCCGCAGCATATTCCCCAAAAATTCGATGCGGCGGATGTGGCGGCGGCACTGGCCTCGCGCGACGCGCGCATCGCCGAGTTGGAGGCGGAGCTAGCCGCATTGAAGGGCCAGCCCGCATCCGCAAAGTAGACTTCACGCCGCTTCCCGGACCGGGGTCCACGCAAAGTCCGGATAATATTGCGTCATCATCCGATCGACATAGGCCGTGAGATTCTGAAATTGTTCGGTGCGTTCGCGCAATTTCGAATCGAAGAACGGCGTCAGGATGCCGGCGAGCGCGCCGAAGGCGGTGGCGTCGGCGCCGCACGGCTTGTCGCCGAACAAATACGACCGGCCGGCCAGTTGTACCGACAGCGCAAACAACGAACGGGCCGCAAGATCGATGTCGCCATCCGGGGCGTGGCGGCCGAGCCCGCTCAGCAAATAATTCTCGGCCACCCGAAACTGTGCATCCTCGCGGAGCTTTTCGCGCAAATGCGCCGGCGCTCCGTCGAAGAAATGCGTCGGCCCCTTGGCAAAATTGTCGGGATCGACCCAGCGCGCGCCGACCAGCGCCCAATAGACGTGGTGTTCGATCATCCGCTCGAACGCCCAGGCCTGCGCGCGCTGCCGTAAATCGAGGCCGGCGTCGAAATCGAAGCCATATTTGGCCTCGATATGCGCCCGAATGAACGTGGAGTCGGCGATGCTCTCGGCATCATCGACGATAAAGGGCAGTTGGCCCTTGGGAGAGGCTGGCGGCATCGCCCTCTCCTTGCGGTAACCAATGCCCGCCATCTTCAATTGGACTTCGGTCTTGGTCACGAACGGGCTGATTTCCGGCAGGCCGAATCCAGCACCAAAGCCGTAGAGGATGATCATGCGAGGCTCCCGATTGCTCGAAACAGGGCCCGACCCTGGCTGCCCCCTGCTGCCACCGTGGTGTCAGCAGCCGCCGCAAAATGGGCGCCCTGCAGCGCACGGGTGATGACGTTTTGTGCCCAGGCGGCTAGCTGCTTCTGCACGAAGACATCCAGCGCGGCGAGCGCGCCTAGACCCAGGCCAACGATGGCCCAGCGGCGATCCCCGGACTGGCAGTGGATGGCAACGGCGCGCTCCAGTGCCCAGGCATGGAGGCGCCAGAACGGTCCAAAGCCGCCCTGAACAGCGAAATCGCGAGAAAACATCATGGACAAGTTCCCTTCAGTTGAAGTGTTGTCCCATCTATAAAAGGCACCTGCTGCCAACATGCTGTCAGCATCGGCAAAGGCGGCCCCGAAAGAGACGTTTCATGAGACGTGCCGACCGGCTGTTTCAGATCATCCAGGTGCTCCGGCGCACCCGCAAACCGCTGACCGCGGATGCGATCTCAGCTGAACTGGAAACCTCGAAACGGACGATCTATCGCGACATCGCGACCCTGATCGGGCAACGGGTGCCGATCCGCGGCGAAGCCGGCATGGGATACATCATGGAAAAGGGGTTCGACCTGCCGCCCTTGATGTTGACGCCCGACGAAATCGAGGCGGCCGTGCTCGGCGCACAGTGGGTGGCGGGACACGCCGACGTCACGCTCGCTCGCGCCGCCGACGACCTGATTGCCAAGATCGCCGACACGGTGCCCGAACGCTTACGGCCGTTCGTGCTCGAGCCCGCAAGCCGCGCCCGTCCCGGCCGGGACAGGGAGCCCGATCGCATCGACATGGTGCGGACGCGCGCGCAGATTCACGAAGGCAAGAAGATCACGTTGCATTATCGCGACGAGCAGGGCCGCAACAGTGAACGCACGATCTGGCCGATTGCCGTCGGCTATCTCGAAGCCGTGCGGCTGCTGGCGGCCTGGTGCGAGCTACGCAAGGATTTTCGCAGCTTTCGCACCGACCGTGTCGTCAACGCCGATTATCTCGACGAGAAATACCCGGAGCGGCGCGACATCCTCAGGGCGAAATGGCGGCAGAGCCTGGTCTGGGAACGGCCCCCGGACACGTGATCAAGAACACCTCGCGAAGGACCCCTGACACGCCATGGAAATGAACGATCCGGCCATCGCAGCCCAAAACCCCTGCCAGGCGTGCGGAGCCTGCTGCTCCTATTCGTCGAACTGGCCGCGCTTCACCACCGAAGACGATGCGGCGCTCGACCTCATTCCAGCCGATCTCGTCAATGAAAGATCGTCGGGCATGCGCTGCGAGGGTGAGCGTTGCGCCGCCCTTCGGGGCAAGGTCGGCATTGCGACCTCATGCCGGATTTATGCGATACGGCCGGAGGTATGCCGGACCTGCATGCCCGGCGATGCCGAATGCGCGATGGCGCGAAAAAAGCACGGCCTGCCGGCGCTGGGCTAATTCACGAGTCGTCCCGGCGAAGGCCGGGACCCATACGCCGCGGCACCTCAGTCAGGCACTGAGGTGGACACTTGCTAAAAACAACTGGCTTTGGTGGTTATGGATCCCGGCCTTCGCCGGGATGACATTAAGCCGTGACAGCTTCGCCCACTTGATCGTCGTCGAGGTCATCGAGCGGCGCAAGGGTGGAGAGCGGCCTGGTCGAGAGCGTGATCGGCTTGCGGTTGCCGTAAGACAGTGACGGCGCGGAGCGTGCCGCCGGTTCGCGCGACAGCGCGTAAAGGGTAGAGCCGACGCGGCCGCCCAACTGGATCAGGTCGCGCTCGCTGCAGCTTGCGGCAATCGCAAGCGCGAGCGAATGAAGGTGGCTGCGGCGGTAGCAGAATAGCGCCAGCATCGCCCGCACATCGGAAGAAACACTTTCCACGAGTCTGGGCAGGCCTTGCGCGCTGGCGCGGTACATTTCGCCGAGCAGTTCATCGCGGACCGGGCAAAAATCGTTTTCGTAGGCGTCGCGGCTTGAAAACATTGCGGTTCCCCCTGCAGGGGAAGATGCAGTCCAATTGTCTAACGAAGGGTTAACCACGGAAGCCGGTAGTCATACGGTGGACTTGCGCCAGGCGTTTGCGAATCGGAGCCGGGCATGATCCCAGCCCCGAAGGGCCGCGTTAGCGCAAGGTGGGCACCGGTTTTCCCGCGACAAACGCAAGGCGTTTGCGCAAAGATCATGCAAAAAACGGCACGCAGGGGAGCGGCTCAGAGCGAGCGGGCCTTCATCCACTCGGCAATCGCCTTTCCAATGGCAGGACCGGAATCCTCCTGGATGAAATGCGATCCCGCAACCGTCACTTCGGTCTGGTTCTTGAAACTCCGGCAAAAATCCCGCACCGGTCCGATCAGGATCGCGCCGGGCTCGGCATTGACGAACAGCTTTGGAATCTCGTTTTGCGCCATCCACTGCGCATAATCGGAGGCGATCTGCACCACGTCGGCAGGCTCGCCCGCGATCGGGATCTGCCGCGGCCAGGTCAGCGTCGGCCAGCGATCCTCGCGGCCCGGATAGGGCTTGCGATACTCCGCCATCTCGGCCTCGGAGAGCTTGCGCAGCACCGAGCCCGGCAGCACCCGCTCCACGAACATGTTGCGGTCGAGGACCATGTTCTCGCCCTTGTCGGAGCGAAAGCCCTGAAATATTGGCGTCGCGGCCGCGCTCCATTCCTCCCAGCCGGCGACCGGGCGCACGATCGCTTCCATATAAGCGATGCCCCGAACCCGATCGCGGTGGTGGTTGGCCCAGTCAAAGCCCAGCGCCGAACCCCAATCGTGGATGACGAACAGGATCTTCTCGTTCGAACCGATCACCGCGTCGATGAAGCCGGCGAGATATTTGCGATGGGTGGTGAAACGGTAGGTATCGGGACCGGGATTGGGTAATTTGGCGGAGTAGCCCATCCCGATCAGGTCCGGCGCGATGAGCCGGCCATGCCCTTCCAGTTCAGGGATGACGTCGCGCCACAGATAGGACGAGGTCGGATTGCCGTGCAGGAAGAGCACCGGCGCGCCGGCACCGCGTTCGTGATAGGCCATGCGGCTATCCCGCACATCGACGAACTTTTTTGCCAGCGGTTGTTCCGTCATTGGTTTGCCTCCACATTCAGTCAACATGCCGCGCGGCCGCGCCGGATGCAAATCAATGTCTCTTGCCTTCACCATCTCCGATCTGCGCCAGCGCCCGGAATTTTTCGACACCGTCGCGGACCGCATCTGGCAGGCCTCGTGGAAAGCGAATGGCTATCCGCTAGACTATATCTCCGGCCGCCTGTGCGAGAACATGAGCGACAGCGACATTCCGTTCGCGCTGGTCGCGCATGACGGCCAAGCATTTCTTGGTACAGCCTCGGTGATCGCCTCCGACCTTGCGGAGCGGCCACAACTGACGCCATGGGTCGCCGCGGTCTGGGTCGAGCCAGAGGCGCGCCGGCACGGGATCGGCGCGGCTTTGGTCAAGCGCGCCGCGCAGGACTGCTTCGCGCTCGGCGTAGACCGTGCCTATCTCTGCGCGCGGCCGCACCTTTTAGCCTTCTACACGGTACTGGGCTGGACCGCGGTCGAAACGGATGTCGGGCCACATCGTCTGAGCGTATTGATCCGGGACGCGGGCTCCCAAGCCAGCAAGATCAGCCGTTCGCAGCCATAACCGGCGTGCCTTCGCGCGCTCGTGACGGGCGATCCGGGCGGAGCGCACATTGACGGCTTTTTTGTAAGGGAAGCGGTGCACTATTTCTTTTTCCGTAATATTTAGAAATAGAATCTGAGTTGTGTTCGGAGTCATTTGTTG